>CAZMOX010000020.1:0-27990 GCA_964567895.1 uncultured Spirochaetales bacterium
AAATATTGTAAAATACTGCTGTCTCGTATACTATACGTAGTAACATGAATATGAAATATCATACACCAGTTTTTGATAATATATCAGAGGAAAAGAGACGCTCCGTTTTGAATGCCGCCTCTATTGAGTTTGCTGCTTTCGGTTATTCTGCAGCAAACATCAACACTATTGCCAAAAAAGCGGGAGTAAGTATCGGCTCAATCTATAAGTATTTTTCCACAAAAGAGAACCTTTTCTTAACCATCTGTGCTCAGAGTGTTACATTATTGACAAAGACCCTCGATGCAGTGATGCGTGAAGAGGGCACTTTTTATGAAAAAGTAGAGACACTTTTGCGTATTATCCAGGTACATTCCCGGGAACAATCTGTCATGATCAATCTTTATAATGAGATAACCACTGAAGGAAACAAAGAACTCGTCACAAAGTTAACCTGTCAGATGGAATCAGTTTCAACACGCTGCTATGCTTTGATGATTGAAGAGGGACAAAAAACAGGATGTATTGATCCTGATATTGATGTAGATGTTTTTGCTTTTCATCTTGATAATCTGTTTATGTCTCTGCAGTTCTCCTATGCATCTGAATACTATAAAGAACGTATGAAGGTATTTATTGGTAATGAGGTTTTTACTGATGATGAGATACTAATAGAACACACAATGGATTTTATCCGGCGGGCCTTCTCTCCAAAACAGAGAGTGTCGGAAGTAAAAAACTTGTCACAAAGTTAACTGACCGAAATTAAACGATCTGCTATATAGACAATATGTCCGTTAATTTGGGAAAAATAAGATATAAGATCCAAATGAACCGATGATGTAGCTATAGACTCTACTTGGCCTTTATACAAACGTTCTATATGCAGCTCTTTGTATTTTTCTTCTTCCTGATTATTATATGAAGCAAGTATGCCTTTAGCTTGTTTTTTATCATCATGGATTAATGCCTGAGTTAGATTTTCAAAATTTTTATTCACTTTATAAATCAAATGTTCCAATTCATGGAATCCAGCTTCTGAAAAAATGAGGTTCTGGTCGATTTTCTTTGCTGCAAGACTCATAATATTCTTATCAATTACATCTCCGATTGATTCCAGCTCATTTTGTATATACATATAATTCTGGCAAAGTTCCGACTCCTTTGCAGTCAATTCCTCCTGAGAAAGCTTCGCAAGAAAAGGAATAATTATCTTGTGTAAAATATCAATTTTAGAATCCAGATCACTAACCTTTTCAATCACAACTGGATCTTTACTTCTGAAAGCTAATTTCATATCCACTATCATTATCTGTATGAACTCTACTACGCGCAAGATCTCTTTTTTTGTCATCATGAGTGAAAGTTCTATACTATTTTCAATGAGATGATTTTTGATAAAATTAGCACCAAAAATTTTAACAACATCCCCTTCCGGAAACATCCTGTTAAAAAGGCGAACTACAAATTTTAAATTTGGAAAAATTATGATGTGGTTGATTATTGGCATGAATGTAAAGCCCATAGCAATCTGCCGGGCAATACTTTCGGTCCCCAGAACATGCAGGGTGAACCATTTTATTCCCCAGATATAAAACCTCTCTCCCTGATAAGGAATAGACAACAGAATAAATACCCAAACAGCTCCGACAAGCTGAAATAGAACATGAATATATGCTGATCTTTTTGCCTCCCAGTTTAGCGCTAAACTCCCCAGAACTGCAGTAATGCAGGTTCCTACAGCCGCACCCAGATTAATCGGGATAGCCTGTTCCAAAGAGATAGTTCCCGCTAATGCCATGGCAATAGTAATCCCGGTAGTTGCTCCGGATGACTGAATTATCATGGTAAAAACAAGTCCTATAAATATACCCAAAATTGGTGTTTCAACATGTTTCATGAGCTCAATAAATGGTTCATAGGTTCTTAATGGTTTTAAAGACGACGACATCATATCCATTCCCAGAAAAAGAAGGCCAAAGGTAAAAATAGTCATGGCTATATGTCGGTTTCTCTTGGTTTTAACAATTAAGAGTATAACAAAACTTATTGCTACGATAAGTGTTGAGAGTTTAGTAATTGATGGAAACGCAACCAGCTGCGGAAGGATAGTTGAGCCCAGTTCAGATCCCAGAGTTACTGCCAGGCTTTGCTGAAATGTCATAAGACCTGCTCCCACAAGTGCTGCTTCCAGAACAGTAGTAGCTGAAGAAGATTGGTTGACTACTGTGATTCCCAGCCCGGTCAGATAACCTCTTGCTGATCCCTTCGTCAGTTTCAACATAATGGATTTCATTTTGCTTCCAGCGATTGATGTCAAATGCTTATTCATCTCCATCATTCCAAAAAGAAAAATCGCCAAACCACCGACAAGCGAAAACATATTCCATATACTCATAGAGTTACTCCTTATACCTGAAGCCTTATGAAAATAAATAAAACAAGCTCAACCTTTTAATACATCAAGGAGCCAATTTCCTAAGGCACTGCCTTATATTTTACAACATCTACATGACATAGCACAACCCAAATGCGACATTTTACTCTACAGGAAGCGCTTGCAGACAAGATTCTTGAAAAACAGGGTCTTTCCTGCCGTGCATTAAAAAAGGGTTGCCTCTTTTAAGGCAACCCTTCGTACATTCAATTGATTGAAGTTTTTGATATTTTTTACTTGTATTTGCTATAACAAGAAAATCATTTATCAAAAAACTTCTGAAGTCAATGAAATTGACTAGATTACATTATTTTGCCCATATCTTTATAAAACTTCATTCTCTTCTTAGCATCTAAAGCTGCTTTTTCAAACAGTTCATCAGCATGTTCAGGATTGGTTTTGTAAAGAGCAGTATAACGACGTTCACTCTTGATAAATTCAACGTAGTCGCTTTTTGGTTCTTTCGTATCCCAGGAAAATTTCTTCCCCTCTTCAGCTTCAGGGTTGAATCTGTAAAGAGGCCAATATCCTGCTTCAACTGCCCGCTTCTCTTCAAGCTGTGATTTACTCATATCAATACCATGATTGATACAAGGCGCGTATGCAAAAATGATTGAAGGACCTTTGTAGTTTACCGCTTCCATCATGGCTTTTTGTGCATGGTTTCTGTTAGCACCCAGTGCAATTGAAGTTACATATACATGTCCATAACTCATACACATAAGTCCCATATTTTTCTTTGGCAGTTTCTTTCCGGCATTTGCAAACTTTGCAACAGCACCGATAGGAGTAGCCTTGGAAGCCTGACCGCCAGTATTTGAGTAAACCTCAGTATCCAGAACAAGAATATTAACATCACGGCCGGAAGCAACAACATGGTCAATACCGGAGAATCCGATATCATATGCCCAACCATCACCACCAATAATCCAGACACTCTTATCAATAAAGTAATCTTTCAACTCTGCAATTTTAGCCAGTATATCTTTAGCTTCGCCTGATGCAGCAGCAGCAGCTGACATGAGTGCACCAACAATATTATTCTGTGCCTGAATACCAGCCTCAGTTGTATCATCCCAAAGTTCAATACTTGCATTAAGAACCTTTGTCAGTTCAGGAGTAGTTCCCATTTCCAGCAGTCGGTCAACCTTTGCCCGTAACAGGACACGGTTACTGTCTATAGCCAGCCGCATACCAAAACCATATTCTGCATTGTCTTCGAATAATGAGTTACCCCAGGCCGGACCACGTCCATCTGCTCTGGTACAATACGGAATTGTCGGGAAAGTTCCACCATATATTGAAGAACAGCCTGTCGCATTTGCTGCAACAATTCTTTCACCGCAAATCTGGGTCATAAGTTTAATGTATGGAGTCTCCCCACAACCAGCACAGGCACCTGAGAACTCAAATAATGGTTTCTTGAACTGCATCCCTTTTAAAGAAGTCTCTGAAACTCCGTCCAGAACGTTGTCTTCGAGTACATCAAAGTATGCAGCCTTTTCAACCTGTCCATCTTCTCTCTCACTATCAAGTGTAGTGAATTCAAGAGCCTTATTTTTAGCAGGGCAAGTCTCTACACAGACACCGCATCCTTGACAATCTTCGGTATAAACCTGAATTCTGAACTGCAGTTCGCGATTATTCTTAGTGTTTGATTTAAGTACAGTGAATCCTTCCGGTGCTGATTCTAAATCTTTTAAATCAATTTGTTTCGCCCGAATAGCCGCATGAGGACAGGACTGTACACACTGATTACACTGAATACATGAATCCGGAATCCATTTGGGTACTCTTGGGGCAACACCACGTTTTTCCAGTTTAGCAGTACCAAGAGGAAGAACTCCGTCAAATGACATACTTGAAACAGGTATATCATCACCTTTCAAATGCATAACAGGTTCAATAATTGCTTTCGCAAAAGCATTTGCATCATCTGCAAGCAGTTTAGGGGGTGTATAGGAACGTTCGATAGTTGCAGGAATTTTAACTTTCTCAAGAGCTGCTGATGCAGCATCCACTGCAGCCCAGTTCATATTAATAATATCTTCACCCTTCCTGCTGAATGTTTTCTTAATGGCACTCTTTACTAGCGCAATTGCCTGATCTTCTGGAAGTATTCCAGAAATCTTAAAGAACGCAGCCTGCATAACGGTATTAATTCTTGCAGCTCCTAAGCCAACCTCTTCAGCAATTTTTACCGCATTAATGTTGTAAAATCTAATTTTCCGGTCAATCAGCAACTGCTGATCGGCTTTCGTAAGGTGATCAAACACTTCAGATGAATCAATTTCTGAGTTCAGGAAAAATACGCCGCCCTCTTTTAATGGACCAAGCATATCATACCGACCAAGATATGCCGGATTATGGCAGGCTACAAAATCTGCCTTTACAATAAGCCATGGCATATTAACAGAACTCTTACCAAACCGAAGATGCGAAGTAGTTACACCACCGGATTTTTTAGAGTCATACACAAAGTAAGCTTGTGCGTTCAAATCTGTGTTTTCACCGATAATTTTGATAGAGTTTTTATTTGCACCAACAGTTCCGTCAGATCCAAGTCCCCAAAACATGCAGGAAATCACATCTTCAGGTGCTACATTGATCTCTTCTTTCACCGAAACAGATTTAAAACTTACATCATCATTGATACCAACAGTAAAATCATGGAAACCTTTACCATCAATATGATCAAATACCGCTTTAACATGGGAAGGAGTAAATTCTTTACTTGATAGTCCATAGCGGCCGCCGATAACCTTAACATCTCCCCTGCCGGAAGCTGCAAGAGCTGCTACCGTATCAAGAAATAGAGGTTCACCAATTGATCCTGGTTCTTTGGTTCTATCAAGAACTGCAATTTTTTTTACCGTTGCAGGAATTGCATTAACAAAATCTTTCACTGAGAAAGGTCGATACAATCGTACTTTTATGGCTCCGACTTTTTCACCGCGTGCATTCAGATAGGCTACAGTTCTTTCGATGGTATCACAGGAAGAACCCATTGAAATAATGATTTTCTCTGCTTCAGGATCTCCCACATAATCAAAGAGATGATAACTTCGACCAGTCAATTCTGTAACTTTGTTCATATAATCCTGAACAATCGCAGGAACTGCATCATAATAATTATTTACCGTTTCACGGCCCTGAAAAAACACATCCGGGTTCTGGGCAGAAACTTTTATTATTGGTTTCTCCGGTCGCATACTACGGTTTCTGAACTGTTCAATATATTTTGGTTCAACCAGACTCTGAATATCCTCAAAAGAAATTTCTTCAACCTTCTGCACTTCATGTGAAGTTCTGAAACCGTCAAAAAAGCTCAGAAAAGGAACCTGGGATTTGAGGGTTGAAAGGTGGGCAACAAGAGCCATATCCATTGTTTCCTGGATTGATGAAGCTGCGGTCATTGCGAATCCGGTGTTTCTGGTAGACATTGCATCCGAATGATCACCAAAGATTGATAATGACTGTGATGCAAGAGATCTGGCCGAAACATGAAAAACTGTCGGCAGCATTTCACCGGCAATCTTATGCATATTCGGTATCATAAGAAGAAGCCCTTGTGAGGCAGTATAAGTTGTGGTTAATGCTCCACCGCTTAAAGATCCGTGTACAGCACCCGACGCTCCAGCTTCAGACTGCATCTCAACTACATCAACCTTTTTTCCGAAAACATTAAGTTTTCCGGTACTGGCCCATGAATCGGTATACTCACCCATCGGGGAGGACGGGGTGATAGGATATATCGCTGCTACTTCGCTGAAAGCATATGCTACGTGTGCGGCCGCGGTATTCCCGTCAATAGTAACCATTTTTTTGTTACTCATAATGAAAACACTCCATGAATTGTATTAATTTGTGATTATTTTCGGGTCAGTAGTATTAATACAGATTGATTGTATTAGACCCTAAACCATTTACAAAATCTATAACTCCGAAAATGGCTTTAATAAGTTTTTTGATATTCTCTTTATGATCGAAAAATTCAGGTAACTATCACAAAACTCTTTCTTAGATAATCAGCGATTCGAGTATAACCAAAAAATCTTTAAGATACAACAGTTGTGGGCACAGCTTCCGAGAATATTAATTCTGTTTTCATTTCAGATGTAATAGATATATAATTATTTTTTGAGATTACTTTATTTCTGATAAATTAAATAGTTTTACTCTATCATTCCGTATGATATAATTCATCTCTATGAGAAA
Source organism: uncultured Spirochaetales bacterium (assembly GCA_964567895.1). Taxonomy (GTDB): domain Bacteria; phylum Spirochaetota; class Spirochaetia; order JABMQR01; family JABMQR01; genus JABMQR01. The sequence continues at coordinate 6,635 of CAZMOX010000020.1, forward strand.
TCAGCTTGGTGCAGCAGTAAAAATTCTTGGAATGGTTCTTCTCCTTGTTTTAATCCTTACAGCCCCATCTCTTTTTGTACACAATGACACTGTTCGGGAAATCAACCTGCTGGATTTGGACTGCATTCCTGATCTTATACTTTTCAGTACATAAGACTTATCACATGACTTCGTATTTTTAAGAATTCAATTTTTTTTTGCGAGCATCTCCGCAACTAGCCGAATGTGCTCCGGAGAAGTCCCGCAACAGCCGCCGATAATAGTTGCACCGGCAGTAATACATTCAGTAATTCCTTCGGCAAAATCTTTCGGGCTCATATCATAAACTGTCTTTCCGTCAATCAGTTGAGGTTTTCCTGCATTAGGCTGTGCAATCAAAGGAATATCCACCCATTCACGCATTATTCCCACAATTACGGCAGTTTCGTGGGGATCAAGATCTCCGCAGTTTGCACCGATTGCCGCTGCCCCTGCTTCCGCTAGTGCAAGAGCAACCTCTTTTGCGGAGTTCCCCATAAGTGTCCGCCCGCCTTGATTAGTGGTCTGGAATGAGAGCGTTACCAAAACAGGTAGAGATGATACATCTTTGCATGCACGAAGTGCACACAAGGCTTCGCGTGCATCCATCATGGTTTCGATCATAAAGCCATCGACACCACCTGCAAGAAGATACTCTGCCTGCTCTTTAAACGTCGCATAAAACTGCTCTTCAGTATAATCCCCATAGGGTTCTAGAAGCTGTCCGGTAGAACTGATATCACCCAGAACAAACTGATCAGATGTTACTGCAGCCTTAGCAAGCCGTGCTCCGGAAATATTCACCTCTTTCACATCCACATCCAGCTTATGTTTATCAATGGTGATACCGTTCATGGTTAATGTGTTTGTAATCAGCAGGCTGCATCCGGCATTTACGTATTGTTTATGCACAGAAAGCACCTCTTCAGGATGGAAAATACAGTTTTGCCCCCCCATCTCCAAACCTGCAGCAGCAAGTTGAGTACCCATTGCACCGTCAATCAGAATTGGTGACTGTGTTGCCAGAAAATCAGCTAGATTCATCTTTTCTCCTCTACTCTTCAATCGGTACATCAAGCACAATGATCAGTTCCTCGGGATTTAGCCGGAAGGGCGATCCTGCCCCCTCATAAAAGCCATGATCACCCACAAAATGGATATGCAGATCGGTATAAGTTATTTCCCGATCTAATTTTAAATTTATGACCGTTGTATTAACCTTATTATACATTCCCGGTCCGCCAAAAGGAGATGGGAGCTTTCCTCTCACAGAATCTACGCGCACTTCAAAGTTGTCATCAACTTTTCTAAACTCTCCAAGACCTTCACTGCCTTTATCCCGATAGTAACTCATCTTTTTAGCAATAGCCTGATGGGTACGCCCTGATCGTCTTACAATCCCATCGTCCTCAATAAGTATATCAATCAAATTTCGCGTATCTGTTCCCAGAAATCCACTAAGTGTTATTACACCAGGTTTCATTTGTTCCTGCATACGTGTTAATTGTATAGATTGTTTCATAACATCACCCCCGGGTCAATTAGCCAATTTTTATTTATAAAATTGGCTAATTGACCTTTGAAGTTTTCGATTATATTAATCGAAAACTTCTCTACTATTAAAATTTATCAAAATAGATACGTTCTTCCGGTACTCCGCACTCAGTAAGAACTCGAACACAGGCATCGATCATCCCAGGGCTGCCGCACAGATAAGCCTCTGAGTTTGATCCGTCTTTAACATGCTGTGCAACAATATCCGTAATCAAACCGACATCACCTGTCCATTTATCAACCTCTTCCGGTTCACTGAGAGCAGGAACAAAAGTAAATCCTTCCAGGCTAGTCTCAATTTCTTTCATTTCATTAACCAGGAATAGATCCTTTGCCGATCTTGCGCCAAAGAAATAGGTGGCTTTTCGTTTAGACTCTTTTTCCTGCATATCAAGTAATATAGATTTAATCGGAGCCATACCGGATCCACCGGCAATACAAATAATATCATGATCAGTATCGCGAAGATAAAATTCTCCATATGGTCCGTTTACCAAAACTTTATCGCCCTCTTTTAGATATTTATGCACATAGGTAGTGCAGACTCCATTTGGGACCAAGCGAATTTCAAGTTCAATATGGGAATTGTCACTTGGAACAGAAGCCATCGAATAGGCACGGTACACCGGTTCATCTGTCAGTTCATATGCAGGAACCTGGAACTGGATAAATTGTCCAGCCTTCGTTTCAATCTCGGGAGGATCCAGAAGTTTCAGCCTCACCTCTTTTATATCATGGGTTAGATCCCTAATACTCTCAACAACCGTATTATACTGCTTAACAAGAAACAGTTCCTCGGGAATCTGGATTGAAAGGTCGTTCTTTACCTTAAACTGACAAGAGAGACGAATATTCTCTTTTTTCTCTTCGTCTGACAGCCAGGGAAGTTCGGTCGGTAGAATCTGCCCGCCCCCCTCTACAACTTTAACCTTGCAAAGACCGCAGGAGCCTCTCCCTCCACATGCAGATGGAATAAAAATCCCCTCATCTGTCAGCGCTCTCAGGAGCGGCTGTCCACCGGGTACAGTCAGTTCTTTGGTGCCGTTATTAACGTTTATCCGAACGTTGCCGTAGTTCCCGATTGTTGCATCAGCAATGACCATAAGCAGAGAAAGAAATACAGCTACTGCAGAGATTATCCCTACACTGATTAGTAATGATATCAGCATTATTCCCTCCTCTTTATGTTATATTAATCATGCCTGAAAATCCCATGAAGGCAAGAGCCATCATGCCGGCAATTATCAGAGTTATGCCGGCACCTTCGAGTCCCGGGGGTACTTTTGCACGAGCAAGTTTTTGTCTTATTCCAGCCATAGCCATGATTGCCAGAAACCAGCCAAGTCCACTGCCCAGTCCATAGAAAAATGAAGTTATGAGATTGTAATCCCGAATAACCATGAACAAACTGACACCCAGTATGGCGCAATTCACGGTTATCAATGGAAGAAAAATCCCAAGAGCTGCATACAGCCCTTCACTTACACGTTCTATAATCATCTCCACCAACTGCACAAAAGCAGCAATAATTATGATAAAAACAATAAATCTGAGATACTCAAGCTGAAACGGCTGCAGTATAAATGTATAGGCCAGCCAGTTCAGTATGGTTGTTGTAGCCATGACAAACGTAACCGCAATTCCAAGGCCGACAGATGTTTTGATTTCCCTTGATACAGAGAGAAATGAGCACATTCCCAGATAATTTGTCAGCAGAATGTTATTGGTAAATACCGCAGCGAAAAATACAGCTATAGGATAGACGGCACTGTTCATTTGCTCTCCTCCTTCATAAATGCTTCTTTAACCACCCAGATAAAGATAGCCAGCATAAAAAAGGCTCCCGGCGGCATAATCATTATTGACCAGTTTGTCCACCAGCTGCCCAGAATCTGAACACCCCAAAGAGAACCGGTTCCCAGGAGTTCCCGGAAAAAAGCTATGATCAGCAGAACATACGCATACCCCAGACCTGAAGATAACCCATCAATTAAGGACAATCCCGGTTTGTTGTTTAATGCAAAAGCCTCAGCCCTGCCCATGATGATACAGTTTGTGATAATTAAACCTACATACGGTCCAAGCTGCTTCCAAATATCAGGCATAAATGCTTTAAGTACGATATCTACTATAATTACAAAGGTTGCAATTATCAGTGTTTCTACCATCATTCGAATGCGGGATGGGATGAGCTTTCTAATAAGTGAGATGACAAAACTCGACAGAGCTGTTGTGAACATAACCCCAAGGGTCATAACAACAGTATTCTCAAGTTTGTTGGTTACTGCCAGGGTTGAGCAAATTCCCAGTACCTGAACAAATACTGGATTCTCTTTTCCCAGGGGCGTTATAAATGTTTTCTTAATCAAACCTCTTGCCATGCTACTCCCCCTTTACCAGTGCCGGACCTTCGGCTACCGCTTTATTTAAAATATCCTGCATTCCCCGGGATGTTCGTGTTGCTCCGGTAATACCATCTATTTCATTCGGCTGGTCGGCAGTACCCTCTTCAACCAATGTGAAGGGTCCCCATTTTCCGACAAACTGCTGTTTAAACCACGATTCTTCAATTCTGGCACCAAGACCGGGTGTTTCATTCTGACTAACAATTCCAATTCCGGTCAGGGCATCTAAACTGTTATTGTAACCGACCATAATATTGATGGTTCCCCACAATCCGGGACCCGAAAACGGCAGTACAGAGACTTTGTTCCCATCGCCGGTAGTTACTGAATAGATACCATTGTTTTCACGGACAGAGGCCTCATACAACTCCGTAATTGCTGCAAAATCATCCGGATATTCGACACCAGCGGCTTCAAGAACCGTTTTTCGCAAAAACAGACTCTCGTTTGCGGTTACCCGATCCTGCGTAGTAAGAAATAATCCTGCAGTTATGCTTATACAAATAGCGGTAATTATCAACATAAAGAGCAGGGGGTATATCCGCTTGAAATAGAAGCTCTCTTTTTTCATGCGGTCTTCCCCTTTTTTGCAGCCGCTTTTTTCTTTTTATGCTCTTTAAGATAGTAATCGAGTAATGGCGCAAACATATTTGATAAAAGTATTGCGAAGGTTATTCCTTCAGGCCAAATAGAGAAGATCCGGATAAGAACAGTTAAAACTCCGAAAAAGGCTCCATAAATCCACCTGCCCGCATTTGTTGTCTGCGATGCTGAGACTGGATCGGTTATCATAAAAAAGGCTCCAAGCAGGAAACTGCCGCTTACCAGAGCGTAAACGGGATCGACAGTATCGCGAATTCCAGCCAGCCAGAAAATAGTCTGCATTACCAGAAAGGCAGAAATTGCTGAAACGGTAAGTCTCCAATTTGCTGCTTTTTTAATAATTATATACAATCCTCCCAGTACTACAAGAATTGCAGCAGTCTCGCCAAAACTTCCGGGAATAAATCCAAAAATCATATTCCCCAGCTTGCCGGTTCCGGTAAAAAGCGGTGTTGCGCTGGAAATGCTGTCCAAAGGTGAAAGCCAGTGGGCAAATCCGCCCGGCAGTAAATTCCCAGGAGCCGGTACAGCCGGCAGAAACTTACTGGTCATGGGCACCCCAAAACTGATATAGACAAAGGCACGGGCAGTTATTGCTGGATTAAATATATTTCTCCCAAATCCCCCAAATACCATTTTTCCAAAAACTATACCAAACATCATTCCTACTCCGGCTATCCAAAGAGGAATACCCGGCGGAAGGGAGAGGGAGAACAGCATGACTGATACAAATAGTGATTCAGTCATTTGCAGCCCGTATTTTTTCGCCATTACAAATTCGCTTAAAACCCCGACAGCCGCCACAACGGCAAGAACAGCAGTAAAACGCCACCCATAGAAATATATTGCAGACAGACAGAGCGGGGTAAGCCCTTTTAAGACATTACGCATTGCTTGCTGTTTCTGTATTTTCACTGGATCCTCCCGATATATTTTACATAAGACCTAAATTCACAGATATATTGAAAAACTATCCTAAAAGATAGATTTATAAAAGAGTAAACTCTTTTTTCACACTTTTCATTATGCTTTCCCAGACAATTATATCATGAGATTTTGATTTAACGTTTTATATCAGCTCTTTACTGTAGGTTTTCCGGGCAGATTCATAATTTCATGATACAACCTATAATTCGCTAATTTTGTAACCATGCACTCTTGACGTATACACGTTATAAAGGTATACTCTAACCATGATTAAGAGTTTTGCCGACAAGAACACTGAACGGATTTTCCACTCGGAATTTGTGAAGAGATTTTCAAGAGAAATCCAGATTGTTGCAAGACGGAAACTGTGGTCGATTGATATAGCGGTAAAAACCGCTGATTTGAAGGTTCCTCCCGGAAACAGGTTGGAACAATTAAAAGGCAGCCGCAAAGGGCAGTACAGCATCCGGATCAACGACCAATGGAGGATATGTTTTGCCTGGAATGAGGCAAAATGCATTGCAACGGAGGTAGAGATTGTCGACTATCATTAGGAGGAATCGTATGGATAGATATATGCCTGCATTGACTATCGGAGAGTTTTTGAAAGAAGAGTTCATGCTGCCTCTCAATCTTAGTGCATATCGGCTTGCAAAAGATATCAATGTCCCCGTCAGCAGGATCCAGGAGATTCTCAACAATCGCAGAAAGCTTTCCCTGGACACCGCTTTAAGACTGTCCCACTACTTCGGAGCAAGTGATGAATACTTTATCAACCTGCAGATGAAGATTCAGCTGGAAATTGAGAAACCGGTGATTAAGAAAGAGATTGAATCACTGCCGGTCTATGAAAGTTTGTGAAAGCAAGCTTCAATTGAACCCTTTTGAGCATCAGCACTCGCTGTGGCCGCAGGAAAAACACTTCTTACAACCCTCAATATTTAGAAACGTAGCATTTCCGCATATGGGACATATATCAGATTGTATGGCTTTTTTCTCTCCTGAATTCTCTTTTTTATTAAAAGTTAGATCAAACTGTTTCTTTTCATTCTCATCCTCTTCATCAGGAAGCTGCGGGTATTGGTGGTTTGATTGATCAGACCCAATATGTTCCTCAAGCACCTGTGCAATTGCATCAGGAAGACTCATTACCCGGTTTTTCCCGAATCCAGTCTGCCTGCCGGAACCAATTCCACGAAGCTGGGCAATAACCGATTCGGCTCTCTGGGCCGGGGTAAGAGGACTCGGCATTCTGAGTACCAGACTAACCAGCCGTCCAAGACCTTCAGCATCTGCAGCAACATCCGAACCTACTTTTGCCACATTTACAAAGACCTCAAAGGGGTCTTCTCCCTGTTTTCCATCAGAATTTACCGTAATATAAGCTGTCCCAATGGGTGTAGCTTTCCGATAGGTAGTCCCGCGAAGGACAGTAGAACGAACACGCGGTTTAATATCTATTTCAACCGGTTCATCCATTACCTCGTCATCACCATCCACCTTGTTCAGCACCTGAGTTTCACGGGAACCATCTCTATAGGTGGTTCCTCCCTTGCAGCCCAGATCGTACATCTGCTCGTATAGTTTTCCGGTCTCCTCAACAGTATAATCCGCAGGAGTATTACCAGTTTTTGAGATACTGGAATCCACCCATCTCTGTATTGCCGCCTGAACCTTTACGTGTCCATCCGGGGAGAGATCCATTGCTGAAACAAAGTAGTCGGGCATGTCCTTACCTTCGTGTTCAGCAAGCCATTCAGCATATACATCTACACGTTCTACATGAGATCCCATTCTCCCGACACGTTCCCACTCCCAAAAATAGTAGGGCTCTATTCCGGTACTTGTCCCCACCATGGTTCCGGTAGTTCCGGTAGGCGCCTGAGTAAGGAGCGTTACATTTCTTATTCCCTTTTTTCTTACCAACTCACGGATTTCTTCCGGCATCTGCTTCATAAATCCACTCTGCAGAAATTTTTCTGCTTCAAATAGCGGGAAACTGCCTTTTTCCGCAGCTAGTTCCGCACTCTCCCTGTAAGCCTCTACACAGATGAACTTAAAAAGTTTATCAAGAAATTCAAGCGATTCATCACTGCCGTATGCCAGTTTGAGACGGATAAGCATTTCTGCAAGCCCCATAGTGCCAAGACCAATTCGTCTCTCAGACTGCTGCTGGTTCTTATTTTCATCAAAAAAGTATGGGGTGTCATCAATTACATCATCTAAAAATCTGACCGCATAGTGGACAGCTTTTTTCAGCTCATCCCAAAGCACTTTATCGGATTTAACAAACATTGCAAGATTTACCGACCCGAGATTACAGACCCCCCAAGGAGGAAGCCCCTGCTCTCCGCATGGGTTGGTACAGCGAATACTGTTATAGTACCAGGAGTTACTCATGGAGTTGTACCGGTCAATAAAAAAGAGTCCGGGTTCTGCTGATGCCCAGGCACTTTTCACAATATTGTCCCAAATATCTCTGGCTTTGAGTGTTTTATAAGCTATGACTTTTTTACCTGCATTTTTCCAGGTATTGAGATCTCCATCCCAAATTTTATTGTAATCAGGATCATTAGTATCAGGAAAATAGGTAGTCCAGTCATCATCTTTTCTCACGGCTTCCATGAAATCATCAGTAATTCCTACACTAATATTAGCGTTTTCAATCTTTCCCATTTCCCTTTTACTATTAATAAAATCAAGAATATCGGGATGCCAGACATCCAGAATTAGCATAAGAGCACCACGACGGCTGCCTCCCTGCTCGATAAGACCGGTAACAAAACTGTAGAGTGCGCCCCAGGAAACAGAGCCGCTTGATCGCCCATTCACACCCTTAACAAATGCATGCCGGGGACGTAGTGACGCAAGGTTCATGCCGACTCCGCCTCCGCGTGACATAATCTCGGTCATTTGTGCCAGGGTTTCCATAATACCGCCCCGGCTGTCTTTGGGAGACGGGATTACATAACAGTTGTAATAGGTTAAATTCTGATCGGTACCGGCACCTGTTAAAATTCTTCCACCGGGAACAAATTTCCAATCATCAAGCAGCCACTCGAACTCCTTCTTCCAGAATTCAGCAGTCTCGCCCTTCTCCTGACCGGCAACACCTACCGCTACACGCTTATGCATTTGCCCAGGGTCAGTCTCCAACGGCTTATCCACATGATCAAGGCTGCAAACTATTTCCGAGTTATCTTCCAGTTTAATTAAAACAGAATCGTTTGCCAAAAACTCTTCAACTACTCCAATTTCCCGCTGTCCGGTCTGCTGATTGCTGACCGCTACAACAAGATCATTTTTTTTCAAGGATTTCTTTGTGGTATCTTTCAGGGCATACCGGTCAAAAAAAATTTTTCTCCCTAAGGAATTTAGACTACTTATAGTATTATCCACAATTTCCTCCCAGGGTTAATTATTCCCTGATAAATATTTGATTATCCAACTTATAAAATTGGCTCATTTTATCACTCACTTCTGCTATGTATAATGAGTAAGATTGTCAGGCGGTATTGATGCAAAAAGACATGACAAAATTAGTATGAAATAAAGCATTCAGCTAAAACGTTGAATATCAGCATACCCCAATCCTGGTTATCCTGCAAGATAGTTTGAAGGTTTTGAATAAAAAATAACACTATATTTTGTGTATTTATTATTATAATTTACGATTTTAACGCTATATATCCATTTACAGAATAGTCATATCCTTAACAGTAAAAGAGTTGTGTCCACTGTGTTTTTTATTTTACCCTTATATAGGAGCTTGTCGGACTTAATCAATATTGCACTATTTTTGAGATGCGATCTCGGATTTTTCGGTTAAAACCCATACAAATAGCTTCAAGCAAGTCTACTAACTGAAAAAAATCATCAATACTAATAAGACAGTTATGGCTGTGAGCATACCGTACAGGAACACCGGTAACAATTGACGGTATGCCCCGGCCTGCAAGATGCAGTTCTTTCCCATCGGTTCCACCGCCTTTTCTCACGGTTTCCTGAATAAGCAGCCCCTGCTCACAAGCAATCTCACGAATATAGTTGAGAAGTCCACGATCTGCTATCATGGTAGGATCAAATATACGAACATGTGCTCCGCCGCGTACGCAGGTTTGCGGGTATGCCGGACCGCCCGGCAGGTCGTCAGCCGGCGCTCCTTCAATAATGATGGCAATATCAGCATCAATATAATTAGCAAGAACAGCCGCTCCTCTGGTTCCCACCTCTTCCTGGACGGTTGCTGCTAATATCATAGTATTCTCTCTGCCTTTTTTCCCAGAAAGACGCAAGCCAAGTTCTACCAATGCTGCTGTACCAATTCTATCATCAAAAGCTTTTGACATCATGCAGCGGCTTACTTCATTGTAAGAGTATGAGGTAACCGGGGTAACAGCATCTCCAATCCGAATTCCGAAATTTTCAATAACTTCCAGTCTCGACGCAGCACCAATATCAATAAATAAATCCGGAATTTCCGGGACATTACTTTTTCGGTCTTTCAGGAAATGAGGAGATATATTTCCGATAATACCGGGAATCTTACTTCCCTGCCAGTTTGTAATCTCTACCGGAGAAGACGGCAGCGTTACGGGATTCCATCCGCCCAGATTATGTATCCTGATAAATCCTGTTGACAGAATTTCAGAAACTATAAAGCCAATCTCATCCTGATGGGCAGCCAGCAATATTTTTGGCATATCCGATGAGCTGGAGTGGTGGTGGTCGGCATCGTCGGTGGTGTTCTCAAAAGCCCAAAGAGCATTACCAATCCTGTCAATTAAGAGGGTACTGGAGCTCTCTTTTAGTTCATCCTGCAAGATTTTGGTAATATCCTGTTCGAATCCGGGAAGCCCTGAAGCCAGTGTCAGCTTCTTAATCAAATCTATTGTATCTTGTTCTGTTCTCATGTTTTCAGTATACACAGCAAAAAAGAAATATTCAAATATTAATGCCTTATAAGCAAAAATCTGACCTATCAGTTTTTTATTTCACGCACCATTAAAAATGCATTTCCTGTATCAGCGGCTCTTTCACTCCAATAAGCTAAACTTTTATATACTCAATTCTATACCTAGAAACCAAGTTCCAGCATTGCATCAGCAACTTTTCTAAACCCCGCAATATTGGCACCTTTGATATAATCGACATGGTTCCCTACTTTACCTGATTCAACACACGCTGAGTGAATATCTTTCATAATTCTTTTGAGTTTTTCATCAACTTCTTCTTTCGGCCAACTAAGCTTCATAGAGTTTTGCGACATCTCAAGTCCGGATACTGCTACTCCTCCGGCATTTACCGCTTTACCCGGAGCAAATCTAATACCTTTCTTTAGAAGCTTTTCAACCGCATCAGTCGTACAGCCCATATTAGAAGTTTCCACAACGTACTTAGCCCCATTAGCAGCCAGTACCTCAGCATCTTTTGCATTCAGTTCGTTCTGAATCGCACAGGGAAAAGCCATATCTACCGATACCTCCCAGGGTTTCTTCCCGGGAACAAATTTAGCATTAAACTGCTTTGCATAGGGTTCAACAATATCATTGTTTGAAGCACGAAGATTTAGCATATAATCCCATTTTTCCGGTGTTCCAATGCCATCTTCATCATACACATATCCATCGGGACCTGATATTGTAACAACTTTTGCACCAAGTTCTGTTGCTTTCATGGCAACCCCCCAGGCTACATTGCCAAATCCTGAAACAGAAATCCGTTTTCCTACAAGCGTATCCCCCGCTTCGGCAACCATTTCACGGGCAAAATACATTGCACCGAATCCGGTAGCCTCAGGCCTGATAAGTGATCCGCCCCAGAACCTGCCTTTACCGGTAAGAACGCCAGTATGCTCAATCCGTAGTTTTTTATACTGCCCATAGAGAAATCCTATTTCCCGGGCACCAACTCCGACATCCCCCGCAGGAACATCAATTTCCGGTCCAATATATCTGTTTAACTCAGTCATAAACGCTTTACAGAAACGCATTATTTCATTATCTGATTTTCCCTTGGGATTGAAATCGGATCCGCCCTTTGCACCACCCATTGGGAGTGTAGTCAGACTGTTCTTAAAGATCTGCTCAAACCCCAGAAATTTCAATGTTCCAAGCGTGACGCTCGGGTGAAACCGCAGTCCGCCCTTATAGGGTCCGAGAGAGTTATTAAACTGTACACGATATCCACGATTCACCTGAACATCGCCATTATCATCTTCCCATTCAACCTTGAAAGTTATTATACGGTCTGGTTCCGTTATCCTTTCAAGAATTCTTGTTCCTAAATAAGCAGGATTGTCGTTCACAACATCAATCACCGATTCGATTACTTCGCGAACAGCCTGGATAAATTCGGGCTGAGCCGGGTTTTTTCTCTCAAGATCTGCCATAAATGAATCAATCTGGTACATATGAACCTCCTAGTAGGACATACATCAATAATATAAAATTAGCAAATGCTATATTTTTCTTAATAGTATATATCGTATCACTCAATAGTCAATGGTAATTTTTATATTTACATAAAATTAGTGTAGAATGTTGTATATTTTTCACAAATTCATATTAAATATAAATAATTTTGTTGTTTACATATATATTTATTATTTATATTACGTTTTTCCGCTATTTTTATAACGTTTTATTAGTTTTATATCTATTTTATAAAATATGTAAATTAATTGTGTAAACAATAAGATCAAACATCACCCGCAACCTTCTTGCACAACAACTCAAATATGGTAAAGTATACAGTATGAAAACTACAGAACTTTTTGATTCACCATTTCAGGATCTCATGGCTAAACGGGTACGTAACATTCTGCTTATCTGCAGTAAATATGATCGTTTCATGCTTGAGGAAGACGGCCGGATTGAGGAGCTGCTGTTCCAGGATTATGTAGCTCTCGGGCTTCGGTATCCACCCAAGATTACCCATGCTCCATCTGCGGCGGAAGCGCTTGATTTTATGGAAGAACGCCCCTTTGAGCTGGTTATTACCATGCTTAACATTGGAGAAATTGATGCAGCCGAGCTGGCAAGAACCATAAAAACAAAACACCCAGAGCAACCGATTATAGTGCTTTCCCCTGCACCTGCCCATAAGAGCATCAAACGTCTGAAAAAAGAGTCAGTCGATACTGTTGATTATATTTTTACCTGGCAGGGGAATCCCAACATCCTGCTTGCCATGGTAAAACTAATAGAGGACAGCATGAACACTGAGGATGATGTCCGCAATGGTGATGTCCAGGTGATCATCCTGGTAGAAGATTCAGTCCGCTACTACTCCACATATCTACCGATGATCTACACAAGTCTCATCCAGCAAGCCCGCTATATTATGACAGAAGGGTTGAACGACTGGTCACAAACCCAAAGAATGCGAGGCAGACCAAAGATCCTGCTTGCAAGAACATATGAAGAAGCGATTGAGCTGTATGAAAAGTATAAACTCAATACACTCGGTATAATCTCTGATGTGGAATACAAACGTGATGGGAAAGTTGATATAGAAGCAGGACTTAAGCTTTGCGGTTATATTCGTAAAGAGAACAACGATATACCAATTCTTCTTCAGTCATCTAAATTTGAGCACAAGAAATATGCTGAATCCCTAAAAGCGAATTTTCTCTACAAACACTCCCAGACACTCCTTGCAGAACTGAAAAGTTACATAAAGACCAGTTATGGGTTTGGTAATTTCATCTTCCGGAACCCGGCAAATCTGAAAGAAATAGGTAAGGCGGAAAATCTACGGGACCTCCAGTGTGTTATTGCAGCAATCCCGCTTGATTCTTTCATCTTCCATGTGGAAAATAACGACTTCTCCACCTGGCTCCAGGCGCGAGCTCTGTTCTCTCTGGCACGAAGGATCCGCCCAATAGTCCTTGATGACTATAACAGTCCGGAATATCTGCGGTCTTTTCTGATCAGAACCATCAAGCTCTATCGCCAACAGCGTGGGCGAGGGGTAATCGCACGATTCAATAAGGATAGATTTGATGAAGTCTCGTTCTTCACCCGTATCGGATCCGGATCCCTCGGGGGAAAAGGACGCGGACTTGCCTTTATAGACCTGCAGCTCAAACAGAGCAGTATACCAAAGAAATATCCAGAGATGTACATCTCGATACCCAGAACCATTGTCATTACTACAGAGCTTTTTGACAAATTCATGGAGGAGAATGATCTGCAAAAGATAGCTTTGAGTGGACGATCTGACGACACTATCCTGGAACTCTTTATTGAGGCAAGACTTCCTGATGACCTCCTCGAAAATCTGAAGGCGGCTCTTAGAATAATTAAAGCTCCGGTGGCAGTACGCTCTTCAAGTCTTTTGGAAGATTCTCATTATCAGCCCTTTGCCGGAATTTATCAGACTTGTATGCTTCCAAATAATCACCCTGATTTTGATAAACGGCTGGAAGATCTGTGTAAAGCTACAAAATGTATCTATGCATCCACCTTCTTCAGGCAAAGCAAGGACTACATGAAGGCCACTGATCATCTTATAGAAGAGGAAAAGATGGCGGTAATAATCCAGCAAATCACCGGATCCCACTTCGAGAATTTCTGTTATCCCAATTTTTCAGGGGTTGCCCGATCACTAAACTACTACCCAATAGAACGTGAAAAACCTGAAGACGGAATCGTATATATTGCTTTTGGGTTTGGCAAGATTGTTGTTGATGCTGGAAGTTCACTCCGCTTTTCTCCTAAACATCCCAAAAAAATTATGCAGCTCTCCAACCCGAATCATGCTTTGAAAAAGACGCAGAAAGATTTTTATGCTCTGGATATGGATGCACCTTTTGACCCGACTGCAGATACCGCCGACAATCTGACAAAACTATCTGTCCAGGATGCCGCAAACCACGGATCTCTTAAGTATATAGCATCTACATACGATCTACGTTCAGGAAGATTTTCCGACTCCCCCAACGGCGAAGGGCAAAAAGTTATGACTTTCTCAGGAATACTGAAATACAAATCTTTCCCGATAGCAGAAATAATTCAGGATATTCTTAAGCTTGGAGAAGAAATAATGAACACTCCTATTGAGATTGAGTTTGCCGGAAACCTTAACAAATCACCGGACAAACTGCCTGAATTCAGCCTCCTGCAAATCCGACCCATAGTGGAAGGTTCAGAATTTGATGACATTAATATTGATGAAAGCCAGATAGAGAATGCACTTGTTTACTCGAAGAAAGCCATGGGTAATGGAAAATATGATGACCTTGTTGATGTAGTATATGTTAAACCTTCAGCTTTCGATCCAGCAAAGACCCGTGAAATGGCTGAAAGAATCGGAATCATCAATGCTGGTTTTGAAAAGAAAGATACTGGATATGTTCTTATTGTAGTTGGCCGTTTGGGATCCAGCGATCCCTGGCTTGGTATTCCTGCTACCTGGAACCAAATATCCCATGCCAGAGTTATTATCGAGACCGGATTAACTAACTTTCAGGTTGAACCCAGTCAGGGAACTCATTTCTTTCAAAACCTCACATCTCTCAGAAATTCGTACATGACAATTAACCCCGTATATAATGATGGTTCATTCAGGATAGAAGTTCTTGATGCAATAGAGGCTGTATACGAGGATGATTTCATTAGACATGTCTGTGTAGAGAAACCCCTTCAGGTTGTTGTTGATGGAAAAACGGGCAAAGGAGTAATTTTATATGATGTTACCTGAAATCAGACCAAACCGGATCATTTGGCGGCGGAGCAATTATCTCAACCAGCTTCCCGCCAACCGGGTGATTAAACATGATTTTTCTGGCATGCAGATGAATCCCCCCTCCTGCATTTGAACGTGCAGCTCCATATTTCAGATCTCCCTTAATATGTATATTTAACGCGGCTAATTGAGCCCGGATCTGGTGATGCCTTCCGGTATGAAGTTCAATTTCCAATATATAAAAGGACTTTGTAGCTCCCATCAGTCGATAGGAGAGCTCGGCCTTCTTGGCTCCTATTTTCCCGGCAGAGACGGAGAAAGATTTATTTTTCTGCCTGTTTCTCAGAAGGTAATTTGTCAGCGCTCCCTCTGCTTCCGGCGGCATTCTATCAACTGCAGCCCAGTATATCTTTTTAATATCCCTTTCTCTGAATATATTCCCAAGTCGCGATAGAGCCTTTTCGGTCTTTGCAAAAATTACTATCCCGCTGGTGGGACGGTCCAATCGATGAGGGATTCCTAGATATACATTCCCGGGCTTATTATATGTTTCTTTCAAATAGAGCTTAACCGCATCACCAAGTGTAGCATCTCCGGTAAGATCCCCCTGTACAATTTCAGAAGGTAATTTGTTAACGATAATGAGATGATTATCCTCGTATAAAATTCGATCAGCAATCTTTCGGACAACAATCTGCGGTAATTTGCTTTTCTCCATTATTCCTGTTTTATCCTTCGCACTTTGAGTGTTTTAACCTCTTTTGCAGTAAGCCGTACTCCACCAGCTTTAATTCCCTTAACAAGGTAATCATGAAAATAGAAACTTTCTTCAAGAACTTTAAGACGCTTTCTGGGTTTATACTCAACATAAATTTCTGCATCTTCTCTTGTAAACAAGTTAACTATTTTACAGTTCTCTGGAACTAATTCATAAGCCTTATTCATTATGTATTGCGTTATCTGGCACCTTTTTATGTAAAGATCCTTGGTTTTTCTATTTTGAAAAATTACCGTAATGACCTGATTTTCAAGAATTTCTTTATCGGTAAGAGTGCAAAGACGCATGCCTTTATCGACAAAAAGTTTTTCAGGAGCATCGGTAACAAAATAGGTACCGGATTTTTTTATAATCAGCAGACGGTCATAATGTGAAACTTTACACTGCTCAACACCTGTTTTTAATCCATATCCAATATAGCCAGTTGATAAATCATACTTGAGAATTAAGTCTCTGTTGGCAGCTTCCCGGACATCAACCTTATCAAATGAGATAATTTTTGTTAGCCGGGGATGTATAACACCGGAAGCAGCATTCTTCATCTCCTTAATATAATCAAGTGCATACTCTACAAGATGTGCAAGATGATATGCTATTGATTTCAACCTGTCATTAATCTCACGCACCTCTTCCTGCGCTTTGTTGATATCATATAGAGAGATTCTCCTGATGGGTATTTTAAGAAGCCGCTCAACATCATCCTCGGTAACATCCCGTTGAATCTGATCACGAAACGGATCCATACCCTTAACAACAGCCTTAATTACATTTTCCCGTGTTTTTTGTGTCTCTATTTTCTTATAAACCCGCTCTTCTATGAAAATCCGCTCCAAAGTCCTTGCATGCAGTTTATCCAGCAATTGAACTCTCTCAACCTCCAACTCTCTTCTCAGGATTTTAATCAGGGATTTTGCATGATAGAGAATTACCTCGGTTACGGTCATTTGAACAGGAACTCTCTCCCGAATAACCAGAAGATTTACGGAAATAGATAGTTCACAGTCTGTAAAAGCATAGAGGGCATCAATAACATCCTGTGTATAGGTATTGCGGGCAAGCGTGATTTCAATATTTACCATGCTTGTGGTAAAATCATTGATATTCGCTATTTTCAACTTTCCCTTTTTAGCGGCTGTCTCCACAGAAGCAATCAGCTTCTCAGTAGTGACTCCAAAAGGGAGCTCCTCTACAATTATTCTTTTTGGATCCTTCGTATTTAGTTTGGCTCTGACTAGTACTTTCCCCTGACCATCGGCATATTCGGAGACATCAAGATAGCCTCCACCGGGAAAATCGGGCAAAAGAGTAAAATCTTCACCCTTCAATGCAGCCGAGACCGCATCCAGTACTTCAACAAGATTGTTCGGTAATACTTTCGTTGCCATCCCGACAGCAATACCCTCGACTCCCAAGACCAAGAGTACCGGGAGTTTTGCAGGAAAAGCAACCGGCTCAGTATTCCTTCCATCATACGATTCCTGATATTCGGTAAGTTCCGGATTATGAAGAACCATTTTAGCAAATGGTAAGGATCTGCACTCAATATATCGTGCTGCAGATGCAACATCCCCGGTAAGAAAATTACCGAAGTTCCCCTGACGATCAATAAAGAGATTCATATTAGCAAGGTTAACCAAAGCCTCATAAATTGAAGAATCACCATGCGGGTGATATTTCATACAATGCCCGACAACATTAGCTACTTTATGAAATTTCCCGTCATCCATCTCCAAAAGAGAGTGTAGAATACGTCGCTGTACCGGTTTTAAACCATCTGCAATGTCAGGAATTGCCCGCTCTTTGATAACATATGAGGCATACTCCAGGAAATTGTTCTGAAATAGTGTTTTTGCGTAAGCCATTATATAAGGTTCTCCATGATAAACTGTCGGCGAACAGGTGTATTTTTCCCCATATAAAACTCAAGGGTGGTTTTTATATCATGAATAGCACGGACACTTACTGGTACCAGGCGAATATCCCGTCCAATAAATTGGCCAAATTCTTTAGGTGATATCTCCCCCAACCCCTTAAAGCGAGTGATTTCAGGTCCGCGTAATTTTTCTCTGGCAGCATCCCGTTCAGCTGCATTATAGCAGTAGATGGTCTCTTTTTTATTGCGAACCCTGAAAAGAGGAGTTTCAAGAATATATAAGTGTCCGGAAATAACTGTATCTTCAAAAAAATTCAGGAAAAAAGTAAGCAACAGATTTCTGATGTGAAATCCATCAAAATCGGCATCAGTTGCAATTACAATTCTCTCGTATTTTAGAGCTTCTACACCATTTTCTATGCCGAGAGCCATCATCAGATTGTAAAGTTCTTCGTTTTTATAGATCTCTGTACGTTTTTTACCATACACATTCAGCACTTTCCCACGAAGGCTGAATATTGCCTGGCTGTATACATCTCTTGCTGAAATCATCGAACCCGATGCGGATTGTCCCTCAGTCAGAAAAATGGTGGTAGGTGCAGTTTTTTTATTTGTATCACCTAAATGAAACTTGCAGTCCTTTAAATTGGGTATCTTTAGAGAGATCTTTTTCGCAGCCTCCCGTGCACCTTTCTTGACATCATTCAACTCTTTCCGAAGTTTTTCATTGCTGATAATTTTATCTGACAGCTTAGCTGCAGCGACTGCGTTTTTCATAAGGAAATCAATTATTGCTGCCTTAACTTCCTGAACAATCCAACCTCTCACATCGGTATTTCCCAATTTGTTTTTTGTCTGGCTCTCAAAAACAGGATTCATGAGCTTTATGGAGATTGCTCCTGCTATACCATCACGAGTATCGACACCAGAATAATTCTTTTTAAAATACTCATTCACACCTTTCAGAATGCCCTCTCTGAAAGCACTCAGATGAGCTCCACCGGCACTCGTATACTGTCCGTTTACATAGGAAAAATAGTTTTCCCCGTAATTATTTGTATGTGTTAGGGAAAATTCAAGCTGTTTACCCTTGTAGTGAATAATATCATAGAGCTGGTCGGAACCAACTTCTTCACTCAAAAGATCCAAAAGCCCCTTTCTTGAAGAGTAGATTTTACCATTGTACTCTAGGGAGAGACCGGAGTTAAGATATGCATAATTCCAGATCCGCTGCTCTACAAAATCCGGATTGAACTCATATTCGCTAAAAATTTGTTCATCCGGTAAAAACTCTACCAGAGTTCCATCGGGTTGGGAACTTTTCCCCGTTTTTTGTGAGATAAGAGCTCCCCGCTCAAAAGTTGCTTCTGCATATTTCCCTTCACGGTATGCAACTACCCGAAATCTGGAAGAGAGTGCATTAACCGCCTTGGTTCCAACCCCGTTCAAGCCGACAGAAAACTGAAATATCTCATCGTTATACTTTGCACCGGTATTAATAATGGATACACAATCAATAATTTTTCCAAGTGGTATTCCGCGCCCGAAGTCTCTGACTTTCACCAGATTGTTCTGGGTCTCAATTACAATCTGCTTACCAAACCCCATGATAAATTCATCGATACTATTATCAATTACTTCCTTGAGAAGGATATAAATTCCATCATCAATATTTGACCCGTCACCAAGCCGCCCAATGTACATTCCTGTTCGTAAACGAATATGATCCAGAGAGCTTAGTGTTTTTATTTTACTTTCATCATACACAATTGCAGATGGTTTCTTTTCTTTTCCCATAGTACAACATTATACAACAAATCATAGGTTTTATCAATTTATCTCCGCTACAAGTGGCGGTATTGTATATTCTAATAATAATTCTATGCTAGATATAATGTTAATGTATAGGAATCAATTTAGATATACATCGCGGCGATTGCTCCAAATTTTTTGTTATATTTTTGAATTTCATAGCATTTTATCAATATCATCAAGAGATAATCCTTCATATTCAAATTCGTATTCTTTATATTTCAGTATTAGCTTCTCAGACTTCTCTTTCAACTTTGAAATATTGATCTTATCTTTATTCATTTTCACCTCAGAAATTTTTACTATCTTGTCAATTTCATTGATAGCAACAATATCTATTTCATTTTGGTTTCCTCGTTCCCAATATGTTCCGATTAACCCGTAATCTGGATTATCTTTTTTAATAGCTAAAAATAACTTTTCGAGGATTAATCCGGAATAGGTACTTATATCTTTCTCTATAATTTTCCGTACTAATTCGAATCTTTCATCTTCTATTAATCTTATATTCTTATATATATATCTAAACCAGAATTTTATGAAATTATCTTTAATCCTGTATTTCTGAATTTTTCCATTTTTTTTACTTCCAACGGGTTTAACTTTTTCGATTACATCATATTCAATTTCGAGTTTTTCTAAATACCCACCTATGCTTTTCTCAAAGATTGATTCTATCTCACTTCGTGAAGTTCGCCCTATTGAAATCATTTCTAATATTGAGAAATATACCCCATACTCTTTTCCAAATTCTTGTATTAATAAATTTCTTCCTTCTCCAATAAAGAATGAATCCTTTTCTAAGATTAAATCCAATATATCTTGGAGATCATAGCATTTTTCTCGAACCAAGATTTCTTGATATCTAGGAACACCACCTGTAATCAAATAATTATAAAAAAGACTCTCTTTGCTGTAAGCGTTATTATCTTTTAGAATTTCTTTTATTATTTTTACTTCAAACGGTTTTATATATAAAATTCTATCAGCTCGTCCATATAGCGGTTCTTTTGAGTTTTGAAATATGTCTATCATCATTGAATAGATTGAACCAATGAAAATCACATGAACTTTTGTCTTGAATTTATATTCGTCCCATATGTTCTGTATGTCTGAATATACACTCTTGTTTATACTATTGAATTCTTGGAACTCATCTATTATCAACACATACGGGTTGTCTATACCAAACTTTAACAATTGTTCAAACAGCTTTGGGAAACTTTTTATCTCCCCTATTAACTCTTCACCTGTAAGTTTTTCGTATTCTTCTTTTAGTTCCGCACATAATAATGGTTCAGTCTTTTTACTTGTGAAGAAATATAGTTGCGTTTTATCTTTCGCATATTCTCTTGATAACATTGTTTTTCCAACACGACGCCTGCCTGTTAGCACTGTTATTGCCCCATATTCTTCTTCACACTGAGCATATATTCTATTAAGAATGTGTAATTCTTTCTTTCGGTCATAAAACTTCATAGCAACCTCCATTACTGTAACCATTGTTGCTATTATAAACCTCACACAATCATTTTGTCAATAAATAATCGCGGTAGCGCGGCTCATTTTTTGCCTTTTGTTTTTTTCTCAACCAGCTTCTGCACGGTTTTGATGGTGTCTAGATAGGCTTCTTCAACCGGAGAAAGTGTTTTTACCTGATATTTTCGGTATTCTTTTTCGGCTTTGGCAAGGGCGT
>CAZMOX010000021.1:0-4030 GCA_964567895.1 uncultured Spirochaetales bacterium
TCGTTGTAAATAGGGAAATTATTGTCTACTGTATTTTTACAGGGAATTTAGGTTATGAAAAAAAGTACTTTAAACAAATGACTTTTCATAATATTATTAAAAAAACCAGAAAATAATAACTGCAAAAATAAGGAGAGAACAATGCCGCTAATTGACATGCCCCTCGAAGAATTAAAAAAATATAAAGGGATCAACCCAAGACCAGCAAATTTTGAAGAATACTGGGAACGGGCTCTGACTGAGCTTGATGAAGCTTCACTTGATATAAAGTTGATTCCGGCAGCTTTCCAGGTCTCTTTTGCAGAGTGTTTTGATCTCTATTTTACCGGTGTCAGCGGATCACTAATACATGCAAAGTACATTCGCCCCAAGACAGTTGAGAGCACTCCCCATCCTGCAGTAATTGAATTTCATGGATATTCAGGAAATGCCGGAGACTGGGCAGACAAACTCAAGTGGGCAGCCGCAGGGTACAGCTCTCTTGCCATGGATGTACGTGGACAAGGCGGAACTTCTCAGGATCTTGGCGGAGTTACCGGAACAACACTACGAGGTCACATCATTCGTGGAATAGATGATAATCCGGATAGTCTACTCTTTCGAAATATTTTCCTCGACACAGCACAACTGGCAAAACTTACCATGCAGCTTCCTGAAGTTGATCCAGAAAGAGTTGGCGTCTGTGGAGGTTCTCAAGGTGGAGCACTTACTCTCGCTTGTGCCTCATTGGTTCCCGAAATCAAAAAGGCTGCACCTGCTTATCCGTTTCTTTCAGATTATCAGCGTGTATGGGAGATGGATTTAGCTAAAGATGCATACGAAGAGATCAACTTCTATTTCAAACGATTTGACCCGCTGCATCTCAGAGAGAAGAAACTCTTCACAACTCTTGGCTATATTGATATCCAAAATCTCACCAACAGAATTAAAGCAGAGGTGTTACAGGCAACCGGGTTGATGGATACTATCTGTCCGCCGTCTACACAGTTTGCAGCATATAATAAAATTACTTCCAGGAAGGAGATGATTTTATATCCGGACTTTGGGCATGAGAGCCTTCCTGGATTTAGTGATAAAATATTTAATTTTATGATGGATCTTTAATATAGTATGATCCTATTCAGCCGCTTTGCGGCGTTTCCAGGTTCTGCGCCATACCAGGTATCCGGTAACTGCAAAAATCAGAAATACTAAAAATGCAATTTCAGCTGTTTTCAGGATATCAGCTGCCTGTCTGCCGAAAAGAAAAACCAGTGCAAAAAGAAGCCCGGTGGTTACCAAAACTGCCGGGATTTCAATTAATATGTAACGAATATATGATATACGGATTATACCGGATGTCATGTGAAGAATATTCCTGAATCCGAAAGGTATAAACCTGCCGAAAATAAGAGCAGTCGCATCACGATTATGCAGGAAACCGGACATTACAGCGACCTTATTCCTGAATGCATCCCGACGCATACTTTCCTTAGGAGCAAGCAACAGCTGACCTGCACCCCTGCCAACCCAATACGATACGGTATCACCCAGAAAGGCACCAATCAGTACTGCGGCAAGAAGACTCAATGTATAATCAGGATTCATAACAGCCATTAATGCTGCTGTTATATTAATTATATCCTCAGAAAGAGGAACATTTGCACCGGCTAAGGTCAGAAGCAGTACGATAACAAAAGGAGCAGCCTCCAGGTTTTGCTGAATATACTCTACTATCACTTCCACTACTAACCAAGCCTCCGTTTAGTTTTCTCTATTTTCTACCTGCTTTCTGAGCAGCTCGGTAAATTCATCAATCGGTATACCATTCTCCTGTTTACCGGATCGATACCGCACGGATACCGCACCAGCCTCCAGTTCTTTCTCTCCCAATATCAGCATGAAAGGAATCTTCTCCTTCTGTGCATTTCTAATCTTAGCATTGAGTCGGTCAGTACTAAAGTCTCCGGAGACTCTAAATCCCTGATCTTTAAACAATTTTACTATTTTCTCAGCATAATCACCAAAAATTTCGGCTACCGGTATAACCCTAACCTGTTCAGGAGCAAGCCATGTAGGGAAAGCGCCGGCATAGTGTTCTAAAAGAACTCCAAAAAATCGTTCAATTGATCCAAGAAGAGCCCGGTGAACAACAAACGGCTGTTTTTCAGATCCATCCCGGTCTACAAATGTCATTTTAAACCGTTCAGGCAGATTGAAATCAAACTGAACAGTAGAGAGCTGCCATTGACGACCAAGAGCATCTTTTATTTTTAAGTCGATTTTGGGTCCATAAAAAGCGCCGCCGCCTTCATCAACCTCATATTCAAGGCCTTCCGCCTCAATAGCTCCTCTTAAAGCCTCTGTGGCAGAATCCCATTTTGATTTTTCACCTACGCTCTTTACCGGCTGAGTAGAGAGATACGCACTGATATCCTGAAATCCAAAAGAGCGAAGCATAAAGAGTGAAAATCTGAGTACTTCCAGTATTTCATCCCCCATCTGCTCAGGCGTACATATAATATGTGCATCATCCTGCGTAAACCCCCTCACCCTTAACAATCCATGCATAGCTCCAGCCTTTTCATACCGGTACACCGTTCCAAGTTCAGCCCATCTACAAGGCAGATCACGATAAGAGTGCTTTGAGTTGTTATAGATCATTATGTGGAAGGGACAGTTCATCGGTTTTGCATAATACTGCGCCTTATCCATCTCCATAGCAGGATACATTCCCTCTTTATAAAAATCGAGATGTCCTGAGGTTTCCCACAGCCATGCTTTTCCAACATGCGGGGTAAAAACCATTTCATATCCGTTTTTATAGTGCTGATCGCGCCAGAAGTCCTCTATTGCAAGCCTGATCCTGGCACCTTTCGGATGCCAATAGACAAGTCCGGGACCGGCCTCTTCATGCAGTGAGAATAGATCAAGCTCTTTCCCCAGTTTACGATGATCGCGTTTCTCAACATCTTCAAGATGCTTCATATAGAGACGCAGCTCTTTTGGATTTTCCCATGCGGTTCCATAAATCCGGGTAAGCATGGGGTTAGTCTCTTTACCTCTCCAATATGCTCCCGCAATCGAAAGGAGCTTAAATGCTTCAGCCTTCAGCTCTTTTGTACTCTCAACATGCGGTCCCCGACACAAATCAGTAAACCCGCCCTGAGAATAGAGTGAGACTTCATCTCCTTCCGGGATTGCATCAATCAGCTCCTGTTTATAGATCTGTTTTGCAAACAGCTTTTTAGCCTCTTCGCGGGAAACAACCGTTCTCCCAAAGGGTTTATCATCTGCAATTATCGTCTTCATGCGTTTTGTAATTTCTTCTAAATCATCCGAAACCAATGTTCTGGGAAGATCAAAATCATAATAAAATCCGTTATCAATTGACGGACCTATGGTTATTTGCGCCTCCGGGAACATCTGCAGAACTGCTTCTGCCATTACGTGCGCCATAGAATGTCGTATTCTTTTCAATTTTTCTTCATTTGCCATTTCTCTTTACTCCCATACATAGAATACATAGATAAAGCCTTCATGTTTTGCCCCACTACAGACTGCTTGAATCAATTAAAGATAATTCATACAGTCATGCAAGGACGAAAAACACAAAGGCTCTTACTAGAGTCCAGGCTCTTATTAGAGGCCACGGTTTCCGCGGTTCCACCTTACTTCCGAAACAGCTTATTTCATGTAGCGATTATTCCGGCTCTTCATTTTCCCATAACGCAGGGCGAACGGCAACGACTTACTTAAATTCTGATCTCTTTTACAGGAGTCAGGATTGTTCAGCCCGCAGCTCAGGAGTGGTTTTCGGAAGAAGTCTGCCGGGTATTTTCCAGCCTGCTGGAATTTCGGTTTTTTCGAATAATCCAGATTGAACACCCTCTCTGTAGTTAAATTAAATAGATTTTTTCAATGTATTTAATTCTTTCACTGACAGCTGTACTTCTTAATTGTCTCCATCTCAGCTTTGAATAAACTATGCGTAATTCCAGATATTTAGTCAAGGGCTAAGATTACTTAGCTTGGCTAAGATTACTTAGCT
>CAZMOX010000021.1:4130-27813 GCA_964567895.1 uncultured Spirochaetales bacterium
TACTTAGCTAAACTCTTTAAGCTCACCTTTATTGTATGCTTCGAGAGCATCTTTTACTGTCATGTCAGCGGCACCTACAAAGACTTTAGTCCCCGCAGCTTTCAGTACAGTTGCTGCATTGCCGCCAGGCCCATTTCCTGTTACAAGAACTTCTGCACCATATTCAGAAAGCTTTTGAGCCGTTTTGGGGCCAGCTCCATGAGCTTCGTTTTCAATAGATCTATTATCGAACGACTCAAAACTTTCAGTTTCTTTATCATAAATAACAAAAAATTCAGTCCTTCCAAATCTTGGATCCATTGCTGAATCCAAATCAGTTCCTTTTGCAGTAAATACTATTTTCATTTTTGCACTCCTAATTATTAATTTAGTCAGAAGTTTTTGATTGTGAGTAAATACATATACTATAAGTAATAACTTATTAACAATCAAAAACCTTCAAAAGTCAATTTAATAAATTAAACTGCCTCAATTTCTTTAATTTTTTCCCAGCTTTCGCTGATAAGCTTGCTTATTTCTTCATCCCACTCAACAATAGTTTTTCCATTGGTCATGGCCATGGTAAATTGTTCGTTATAAGGAATTTCTGCTAGCAGTACTATATCTTCTTCTGCCAGAAAGTTTTTTATCGCATCAGATACGTTTTTATTTAAATCTGACTTATTTATTATACAACCGGCTTTGATTCCAAACTTTTTTACAAGCTCATACACTCTTTTCAGATCATGAATTCCCGAAACGGTAGGTTCTGTTACCAACACAATAAAGGAAGCACCAGACAGCGAAGAAACAACGGGACACCCCAAACCCGGAGAACCATCTACAAGGACTAAGCGCTTATTCTGTTCTTCAGCAAGAAGTTTAGCTTCTTTTTTCACCCTGGCTACCAATTTCCCGGAATTCTCAGCACCGATACCCAAACGGGCATGTACCATTGAAGTCCCTGTTCGTATATCAGACAAAAACCATTTCCCCACATTTTGCTCAGAGTTTGTTATTGCTTGAACCGGACAAATACGGGCACAGTAATCGCACCCTTCGCAGCCCAAAGGATCAACTTTATATTTACTGTCTTCAATAAAAATGGCATCAAATCGGCAGATATCCTGACATTTTCCGCAGCTTATACATGCTTCCGGATCAATAAATGCAAGTTCTCCGCTATAAAAATCGATCGCTTTCCCAAAATTCGGTTCCATCAGCAGATGCATATCAGCTGCATCAACATCACAGTCTGCAACAATAATCTCATTCCCACCAAGGATAGCAAAAGATGCCGTTATAGAGGTTTTTCCAGTTCCGCCTTTCCCGGATATTACAACTATTTCTTTCATTTTCCACCCTGCTTAATAATATCAATATAACTGCTGATTTTTTCGACGGCTTCTCTTACTGAAGGAATCACGGGGTATAAAAGATCACCCCTAGCGTAAGTTTCTGCAATTTTTCTGTCATTTGGAATTAAGGCAATAATATCAATATTTTCTGTCTTACAATACTTTTCTACCTTGTCATCACCTATTCCATGCCTATTAATTACCACACCTAGAGGCTTTTTTAACTGCCTTACCGTATCAACTGCAAGTTTAAGATCATGTAAACCAAATGGAGTTGGTTCAGTTATAAGGATTACAAAATCCGAATTGCGGGTAACCTCTACAACCGGGCATGCTGTTCCTGGAGGAGAATCAAGTATTTGCATGAGTTCTTCATTAAAATTATCATAAACATATTTAAGAGTCTGCTTAATTAAAGGTACCGCCTGTTCTTCACCTATAATCAATTTGCTCTCAATAAAATGCAGCTTCCCTGCCCGGTAAGATTTGAGTTCTCCCATTTTTTTTGGTTTCATGGGAAGCGATCCGGTAGGGCAAAGTTCAGAACAGGCATAGCAGCCATGACACAATTCGGGAAAAATCATTACCATTTCACCCATTTTCAGTACAGCATTGAAATTACATACTGCCTGACAATTCCCACAGAGCTCACAGCTCCCTTTTGTCCATTCAGGAATTTTTTTGAATTTGTCTTCCGAATGAACAAGTTCACCCTGTATAAAAAGACCTGAGTTAGGTTCTTCCACATCAAGATCTGTGAGGATGCACTCCCTACCCTCGGCAATAAATGATGCAAGATTGGTAGAAAGAGTTGTTTTCCCCGTTCCACCTTTCCCGCTTGCGATTGCTATTTTCATTAAAATATCCTAATTATGTTGTCCTGTTCAATGGTTATGATCGCTGTCACAGAGGTTATCACCATTTTCCAGCTCACTCTGCAAATATTTTTCTACCAGCTTGGCCGGATCTTCCGCGCCAACACCCATGAATACTTCAATGTTATTCTTTCTAAACAGATTCTGAGCCATAACACCCATACCGCCAGTAATTATGGTAGAAACACCCTGCTCTGCCAAAAATGCAGGGTAGGTTCCCGGTTGGTGTACGGGAGGATCCAGATAACTCTCCTTTACGATATTATAGTTTTCTACTTCTATAAGTGCAAAACTTTCACAGCGGCCAAAGTGGGCACACAGTTTTTTATTTTCTGTTGGTATGGCAAAAATCTTTTCCATCTATTCCTCTTTTATGTATTTTTTTGATAGTCAAAAGTTTTTGATTGAGTATCATTACTTATATTATAACATATTACATGTTCATGATCAAAAACTTCAAAAGCAAATATCTAAAATTCCCAAATCAAGTCTATGATTTAATTCGAATTTTAGATATTTACTTCTTCTTTTCAAGAAGTTCTTCCCTAACCATTACTTTGCCGCATTCCGGGCACCGCAGATCAGTACATTTTGTTCCTCTTGCATGAGGTGTTCTGGATCCGCAGGCAGCACATACACAATACCCTCCGGCTCCGTACCCACCCCCGTTATTTCGGCCACGTCCTCCGCCTGATGAATTTCTTCCTCCACCCTGGCCTGAACCTGTCCCCAATCCTTTTCCCTGTGGCATATTTTTCTCCTGATAATAAAAGGTATTAATACCCTGACATAAGCAAAGCTTATGTCTTAGGCAAGCCCTGAACCCGGAGCCTCAAACGACCCCATTCCGCTGAAAACTGCGAAGCTGTTTAAGGGGCAGGGGTATTACACCTTGCGACCTCTGCCTAACGGTATTACATACCGTTAGGCTTGGGAGTTTCGCTTACGCAAAACTCCGTGCTTAGTGTTGTTACAACCAAAGGTTGTCTTTTCGGAAATGGAACCATCATGATGGTTCCGCTCCTCCCGCTCGTTTGAGAATAAAAGTGGTGATTCACGAATCACCACTTTAGGCTTATTCTTCTACTTTTTTCATCTCTCCAAGACGGCTCTCCATAGCTTTAAGCTGATCTTTCAGAAAAGCAATCTCGTTTTCGATTACACCTGTCTCAGCCTCTTTTGAATAACCGATAGGTACTGCCGCATTATATGATCCATATGGCTGCCCATATCCATATCCTCGACCATATCCGCCGCCCATATGTCTGCCTCCAAAACCTCTCCCGGCGCCCATTCCAGCGCCTCTTCCGTACCCGCTGCCTGCAACTCCATTGTTCATAAATCCCGGAGCATTATACCCGTTACAGAAGCCCGCGCCTCTGCCTGTCATTGGACCCATTCCGTTTGGGCCGCTTCTGTCACCTCTTGGCATTCTATTACCTCCTGCCATAATGGCCATGTCCTCGACAACAATTACCGTGACCAAAACCTCCAGCCAGATCAATAAGATTTTTTGATCCGCAGCCAGGACATCTATCAATATTGGTTTCAAATGCAACATTGAACATATGTCCACAACTATGACACTGAATAAGGTTTCCCCTGAAATGGATATTACCGCCGCCTATGTGAAGGGGCCTACCTTCAATCAGGAAACAGGAAATTTTTTTCCTGGCCTTATCTATCAGTCTAGTAAATGTTGAACGGGATATTTCCATCTCAGCTGCTGCTTCTGTATGCTCCATTCCTATATAATCCGCCAATCTAAGGGCTTCATACTCATCAAGTTCTAACAAAAGTGCTTCTAGTCCGCTCCTTTGAATTCCTGTTGGTTTAAAATCAGCATACAATGGCGGCCTGTGAACAACCCGCTCTTTCTTTGGTCTCGACATAACCTTTCCTTAATATAAATACAATATAATGAACTTATGTGCATAAGTCAATAGTTTTTTGACTTAATCCTGGATAATATCCTGGTATATCCATTGCAACCGTGGTGAAGTCTAGCTATAATTTAATAAAGATGAGAATGAATCCAGTAAATAGAGTGCTTTGACGGTGAAAAATTAATAACTCATAATATCCTCATGAAGAATGGTTGAATATCTGTGATCGAATATATTGTACGCTTTCATTGTTAAGGAGTTAAATTTGAAAAATATATATATTTCTTTAACAGAACAGAATTCCAGAAAACTTTAACAAAAGCAGGATATCAAATTACGGACTTTCCAGCAGGGAAAAAGCTGCTGTCTACGTTCAAAATCAACAAACCAGATCTCTTGATTACCGATATAGCTCTGTATGAACAATTGGAGTCCGGGATCAACAATAGTATACTGACAAAGAACTATGAATATCTACCAATACTACTTGTTTCAGCTACCTTTCAGGATCTGAAAAACAGCGTTAAAAAACAAAATCCCGGTACCATAGATTATATTATTTTACCTCTTGATGCAGATGAACTATTATTTAAAGTTAATGCAATATTCGCAACAAAAGCAACCTATACTAAACTACCCTTACCCTACCAGAATCTTGATGAAAATGGTTATTTCCTTGATGTGAACACGGTGTGGTTGAAAACCCTTGGTTATCAGAAAGAGGAAATTATCGGCAAGAATTTCTCTGAACTACTTCATCCTGATTGGGTTCCTGCATTTAAAGAAAACTTTTCTCATTTTAAGAGAAACGGAACTATTCAGGATCTATATTTCAGAATGAAACATAAACATAATTATTATATCGACGTTCTGTTTGATGGGTACATTGAGACTAATTATGATGGAAGTTTTAGAAAAACTTATTGTATCTTCAAGGATATCAGCAAATTAAAAGAGGCTGAACATGTGCTAAAAGAGAGTGAGGATCATTTCAGAACTATCTTTCACAAATCACCTTTTGGCATCGCATTAAGTGACCCAATATCGGGGCAAATTTATGAAGTCAATGCGCGTTTTGCAGAGATAACCGGCAGAACCAGAGATGGACTGGTTGCCCTTAATTGGCAAAGCATCACCCATCCCGATGACATGGAAAAATCTTGGGAGAATCAGGAGCGCGTGAATATCGGAGATTTGCCGGGATTCAGTATGGAAAAGCGCTTTGTGCCCCGATGGATCGTTTGTCTGGATTGCTATGTCAATTACTTTGCTCAAATCCACTCTAAAAAACCATGCAAGCCAATTGTGTATGTTTAAAGATATTACCGAGCGGAAAAAAATGGAGTTAAAACTTACGACAGAGCACAACAAACTCAACAAAATCTTTGAAACCATGCAGGATGGAGTATATATAGTCAATAAAGAGTATACTATTAAATATATTAACCGGATACTAAAAAAAGATTTTGGCAATCCTGATGGGAAAAAGTGTTATGAGTATCTCTCTGATTTAGATAAGCCCTGCACGTTCTGCAAGATGAAAGAGGTCTTTGCAGGGAAAACCATACAAAGGGAATGGACTTCAGACAGAAATGGCAAGACTTATGATATAATTGAAATGCCAATGACTGATGAAGATAACATTATTGTGAATAATCTGATGATATTCAGGGATATTTCTAAGCGAAAGGAGACTGAGCTTGAACGACAGCATTTGTTGTCAGCTATCATGCAGGCAGGTGAGAGCATTATTATCACCGATTTAGACGGGATAATAGAATCTGTCAATCCGGCATTTGAAAAGACCACAGGGTATACCCGTGAAGAGGCCATAGGCCAAAATATACGCATCCTTGAGAGAGGTAATCAGGGTGATGCCTTTTACAATCAGATAAGTGAGACTCTTAAAACTAAGAACACTTGGAAAGGCCGATTTATTAACAAAAAGAAAGACGGCACACCTTATACCGAAGATGCATTTATTTCGCCGGTATATGACGCTGAGGGAAACACGATCAACTATGTAAGTATCAAGCGTGATATCACAGCCAATCTTAAGCTTGAGGAGCAGTTGCAGCAGTCCCAGAAGATGGAATCTGTCGGCCGACTGGCAGGGGGAATAGCTCACGACTTCAATAATATGTTGGGAGTAATTCTCGGCAACACCGAAATTGCACTGGAGCATCTTGACCCGTCAAATTCTCTTCATACCCATTTAACAGAAATCAAAAAGGCCGGCGAGCGGTCAGCTGATCTTACCCGGCAACTACTGACATTTGCCCGCAAACAGACGGCAGCCCCCAAAATACTGAATCTAAATGATGTGGTAGGATCCATGCATAACATGCTGAAGCACCTGACCGGTGAGGATATTGATCTTGTATGGATGCCGAAAGCTCAATCCGGATCGGTAAAAATAGACCCTTCACAAATCGATCAGATTCTGGCTAATCTCTGCATAAATGCCCGGAGTGCGATCGAAGGGGTAGGCAAAATCATCATAGAGACAGATGATATTACTCTGGACAAGGACTACTGCACCAATCATCCGGAGTATATTCCTGGTGATTACGTACTGCTTGCTGTAAGCGATACTGGCTGCGGTATGGATCCGGCTACCCTAAAAATGATTTTTGAACCATTTTTTACAACAAAAAAGGTAGGTGAAGGTACAGGACTGGGACTTGCCACCGTCTACGGGATAGTTAAACAAAACGATGGCATTATCAACGTCTATAGCAAACCGGGTCAGGGAACAACTTTCAAAATCTATCTGCACCGGTATGCAGCCATAAACAAACCTGTGCAGAAGAGTACCAGGGAGGTGGAGAAATGTGGATCCGAGATCATCTTGCTGGTAGAGGATGAAGCTGCAATTCTACGCATGATCACCATGATGCTTAAAAAGAAAGGGTACAACGTGATGCCTGCCTCCAATGCGGGTGAGTCAATCCGTCTGGCAGATGAGTATCCTGATGTTATCAATCTGCTCATTACCGATGTTGTGATGCCTGAGATGAATGGACGCGATCTGGCAAAGAATCTTCTGAACCGCTATCCAAATCTCAAACGGTTGTTCATGTCCGGCTATACAGCAGATGTTATAGCACATAATGGAGTTTTAGATGAAGGAATGAATTTTATCCAGAAGCCGTTTATGATACACGAATTTGCTTCCAAAGTACGCGAGGTATTAGACAAAGATTAATATTTATCTGGATCTGCACTTCAAACGATTATCTTTGCCTTTCCCGAAAACAGCAAGTAATGCGAAAAACCAAAGTCCCTATCATTGTAGAGACCAATGTCACAAAAACGAGAAGGCCAAAGACCGCAATTCCCTTAAAATCAGCCGCTGTCAGTACCATCATCCCGGCAAAAATAGAGATTGTAGTTAGTATAATCGGCCGCCCGGTGATCCGCAGAGTAGCAGTTAGAGCCATTCTGATACTATTTTTTCGCCTGTTCCTCTGCTTATTATACTGGAGCATAAAATGGATAGCAAAAGAGTTATCATATCTCTGGGAATACCAAAAGTAACCATAAATAATGTATTCATCATTAAGCTATAGCGGCACACTTTTCTGTTCAAAGAAGTGTTTTCTCAATCTTGCTGACAACTCTGCAAAGCAGGAAGCAAGATCAGTTCTCTGAATGATAATGTTATCGGACAGATTTAAACTTTTAGGCGCAAAATTCCAAATACCTTTAATCCCGGCTTCTACAGCCATTTCCGCTACAAGCTGTGCCGCATCTGCCGGTACGGTTATGACTGCTATATTAATCCCAAGCTTTTTAACAATATCAGCAAGATCTTCAATTTGTGAAATCACTATTCCACCGATTTGACTTCCGACCTTTCTCCGGTCTTTGTCAAAAACTGCAACTATTCTCAATCCATTATTCTCAAAACCCTTATACCCAATCAATGCAGCACCAAGATTTCCCGCTCCAATAAGAATAGCATCTGTGGTATTATCCCATCCCAAATATTGTTCAATTCCAAGAATAAGTTCATAAACCTGAAAACCTACTTTCGGCTTCCCCTCAACCCCGGTACAGGCCATATCTTTTCTCACCTGTATGGGTTTCAGTTTTAATTGTTCTGCGAGGGTTGTTGCAGATATCCACATTTTGCCCTGATTTGCATGATCTTTAAGCAAACGAAGGTAAGCCGGGAATCTTCTTATAGTGGGGAGAGGAATTGCATAGTTTTCAATTCTATTCATAAAATATATTATACCTACTTTTTAATCAAATTAAAAGAAAAATAGTTCACTTTTCTAATTTCACTTTTCTAATTTACATCATTCCAGGAATATTTTTTACTCCGTCAAACACTAAAAAAGGTCTGTATGCACTATCCATCACAACAATCGCAACTTTCTGATAATTTCCTCTACCAACCATTCCGGAGTAGATGCTCCTGTTGTTAATCCTATAGTTTGAAAGGATAAAAGTCTGGAATCCAACTCCTCTTCGCCGGAAATATGCCATACGGGCGTACCGGATTCTTTCACAAGTTCAAATAGTCTTCGTGTATTTGCACTTTGCTTACCACCGATTACCAGTATTGCATCAGCTATAGCATTCAGCTTACCAAGTGCTTTCTGCCGGTTTATTGTTGAAGGGCAAATACTGTCAATCACTTCCAAGTCTGCTGATGTTTCCGAAAACTTCTCAATAAGCTTTTTAGAAATGCTTGTATACCTATCCAACGAAAATGTTGTCTGAGACAATATAACTGACGGAATTGTGTAATCTATTACATCAGGTATATTTTCCGGGTCGGCAATTACAAAAACATACGGATACCCTTCCACAGCCCCATGGACTGCATGCACTTCACCATGATCAGGATTTCCTGCAATACATATCTGCTTACTCTCTGCCGCATACCTTCTGACCAGTTTTTGTGATCTTAGAACACGCTGACAGGTGCCGTCAACCAATTGATACCCATTCTTCAGAAAAGCTTCTCGTTCAGATTCAGGAATTCCATGAGCTCGTATTACAGCTATCCCGGGTTCCACCTCTTCCGGACTGCCAATCACCCTAACTCCCATATCCACACGAAGCTTTTCAAGAAACATTTCGTTATGTATAAGCGGGCCAATAGTATAAACAGGTTTCCCCTGCTTTTTCCCCATTTCTACTGCATCATAGACAGCACTTACCGCTGCACGTACTCCGGAACAGAACCCCATAACTTCAGATCGTATAATATTCATATTTTTGATTCCTGAGAAATCTTTAGACTTACAGCAAACCCATGTCCTACCGGAAGCATTGTTGAGTAATAACGTGTATCTGTAAAAAGTTGCTTATTATATGCATCAACATACTTTCCAAGTCCTTTCCGTACATCGGAATTAACCCGAAAAAGTGTATCATCTGTTATAAGCAGGCCTCGTGGTTTTAACAAGGTGTACAGGTCTTCATACAGCAGCGGGTAGAGGTATTTACCACAATCCTGAAAGATCAAATCGTACGTTCCAGGTTCAGTATTTACCAGTTCAGGAACTATTGATTCTGCATCTCCCTGCCTTTGGTTCACAACCTCAGACAGACCTGCCTTCTCAATATTTTCCTTTGCCTCAAGTCCGGTACGTTCATGATTATCCACCGTAATAAGTTTTCCACCAACTTCTTTAACAGCACCGCCAAGCCATATTGTTGAGTAAGCAATACCTGTCCCAAGCTCCAGCACCTTTTTTGCACCGGTTAAACGAATCAGCAAAGAGATGAGTTTGGCTGTCTCTCTCTCCACAAAGGGTTGAATGTCATCCCGCGACTCCGCTTCCTGCTCCAGCTGTTCTGTAAGCATTATATCATGGGTGAGAAATGAATAGAGATAGGAATTGGGTTCCAATAATATGCTCCTTATATTGAAAATATAACATATTCCAATCAATTTGAATACTCAGAGAAAAATAGTGAGTGCGCCCTGCCGGGCGCACCTACAAAAAAGCCACCCGGTGAAAATCCGGATGGCCTATTATCATTCGACTAAAAGTTCTACTTCTTTCTTTTACCTTTCAACTTTCTCTGTACAGAAGTGATCTCAATCTCCTTCACTACAGATGAAGTTTTCTCACTCGATTCAGCTTCTACTTCTTCTGCAAGAATTGCATCCGGATCCTTTCCAAGATGTTTTGCCTTTCTTTTAAATCCTGCATTTGTTAATGCGAGAAGTACTGGAGAGGCAACAAAGATTGATGAATAGGTACCAACAACGATACCTACAATCAGATTAAGGGCAAAAAGCTGAATTGCACCTTTCGCAAAGATAAACAGAGGGAGTACGGCCAATAAGGTTGTAAGTGATGTTATCAGAGTTCTAATCAATGACTGTGTAATACTGATGTTTACCACTTTCTCAAATTTAGTTCCTCTTAGCAATTTGGCGTTTTCCCGAATCCTGTCAAATACAACTATTGTATCATTTAATGAATAACCGATAATTGTGAGAACTGCAGCTATGGTAGTGGTTGTAACTTCAAGCCTGAATACAGCAATAAATCCAATCATTATAAGAATATCATGTGCAAGAGCTGTAATTGCAGCCAGTGCTGAGGAAAACTGAAATCTTATCCAGATGTAGGCCATAATAAGGGCAAGTGCAACTACTACCATTATAATTGAACGGTAAGTTAACAGATTTGAAAATTTGGGTCCTACATAATCTGACTGTTTAACAATAACATTATCAGTACCGAAACCATCTTCAATTAAGCTGAAAATTTGTGCTTCAAGATCCTCTTTTGTTCCTTCCTCTTCAGTTTCAACCCGTATCTGGAACTCCTGCAGATAATCATCACCTACGATCTGAACCTGTAAAGAACCACTTAAATCACTAAGAGCAGCACGAACCTCATCTATAGAGATATAGTTTTCAATATTATTGTTCGCTGCATTTATAACAGTAGGAGTATTGGAAAGAGTAAATGGAAGTCCCAGGCCTGTAGCAATATTACTGCTCGCAACACTCCCTCTGGTAACTGATACAGTTACATCTTCAAAACTCTGAATTTTTGCTGCTAACGCATCAAAAGTTGCATAATCATTTGAGAAAAGTGTTGTTCTCTCAACACCGTTTTTATTTCTGACCTCGACAATCATATCTCCATTTATCACATTCAGGACAACATCATCTGCCCCACTGTAAGAGATTGACATAGCCTGTTCAGCAATTTGTACCCTCTGGCTAAGACCTGCTTCAAAATCAATTCCCAGATTGAGTCCATTATTGATAATTAACCCGGTCAAACCGCCAATTATCACCAATAATGACACTGCGAAAAACAGAATTCTATGTTTTGTAAATTTTATTATAGTATTATTTTTCATTTGATCCTCCAGCCGATCCGGAGTTTGTTGATTTTCACTTTTTGAACAAAGAAATCAAAAATCAGTCTGGAAACAAACAGCGCAGTAAACATTGATGTGATAATACCTACAGCCAATGTATTTGCAAACCCTTTCACCCCGCCAGTCCCAAGCTGAGCAAGAACCAGTGCGGCAATAAAGGTAGTAATATTTGCATCCATAATTGTCCAGAAAGCTTTATTAAATCCAGCCTTCACTGAGGCTCCTGCTGATTTTCCAAGACGATACTCTTCTTTAATTCTCTCGAAAATAATTACGTTTGCATCTACTGCCATACCGACTGTTAGAATAATACCGGCAATACTTGTCAGTGTAAGTGTAAGATTAAAAGCTGAAAGTACAGCGGTAATTATTATCAGGTTAAGAATCAGTACAGTATCCGCAACAAGTCCAGCTCTTCGATAATATAAGAGCATAAAAAGTATTACGAGTACAAAACCAACTGCGATAGCATTTAGTCCCTGCTGAACTGAATCCTCACCCAAAGAGGCACCTATAGCCTGCTGATTTGCAACATCAAGAGGTATCGGCAGTGCAGCGGTTTTTAGAACGATTGCCAGGTCTGCTGCCTGATCAGAAGAAAAACCACTCATCCGAACAGAATTTCTGATTGCTTCAGAAATTGTTGCCTGAGCTTTGATTTTCTTATCCATAACAACAGCAAGTCTTTTATTAGTGTTTGTAGACGTTAGTTTGTAAAAAATCTCACCACCACTTGAGTCAAGCTGAAAGTTTACTGTAGGTCTGCCGGTTATCGGGTCTGTACTTGTTATTGCTTCAATGATATGTATACCATCCAAACCGACTTCTTCATACAGAACACTTGCACCAACTTCTTCATCAATACCATACGCATCAGCTAAATAAACACCAACTACTATTCGTCCCGGCGCTATAAATTCAGGGGTGCGAAGGCTTCCGTCATTATTATATTTTTCTGCAGGATTACTTTCGTAATATGCATTCAGCTGATTAGTTAAATCTTCATCAACTATATGAAATGCCAGACTACCTTTACCTTTCAGAAAAGAGTTAACTCTTTCGGGGTCTGCAGCTCCAGGAATTTCAACAAGTATCTGACTTGTTCCCTGAAGTCTCAGCTCAGGTTCTGTTAAACCAAATTGGTCAATTCTGTTATTAAGTATTTCCAGATCTTGCTGTACCGCAAATGCAACTTCTGCAGCTGAGACAGATCGTTCAAGTTTTTCCTCATAGCCCGCTACATCCGCTTCAAGCAGTATACTCATCCCACCGCTTAAATCCAAACCAAGCTGAAGAGCTTTTGCTCTGAAGTCTTTCATGTCCAGTAAGTCTGAACGATAATACTGCTCTAGAGCATTAAAGAATTCTTGTTCATTTGCAAATCCATTCATTACATTTGCTATAGTCAATGAGCTGGGTACTTTAAGATCAGCTTCCTGATAGTTATCTTTCGCAAGCTCCTTCATAAAGGAGAACTCTGAGGGAAGCGGTGCTTCCAGATTACTTTTTACGAGATCTTTCAATTCACGCAAATCCTGCGCAGCCTGCCCGCGGGCATATTCTTTTATTTGCTCTTTTGATCCTGTAGCCAGCTCTTTCGTTTCCTGTGGTACAAATGCGTACCAGGAAATTGTCGGGTATAAAAAATATCCGCACACGGCCAACACAAGGAGCACGACGATTAAACGTCCACGTTTACTCATTTTGCTACTCCAATTGAGATAGAGATTCTGGAAAAACTGGAAACTGCCTGTTTTCCGCTAATTTTGCTCTACTCTTCTTTTTCAGTTTCGTCTGTTGTTTCTGCTTCTGTTTCCGGAACTTTTGCTGCTTTAGCGGATTTAGCCTTGGTAGACTTCTTCGCTGGTGCTGCGACCTTTTCAACTTTCGTGTTTTCGCCTTTTTTCTCAAGAACTGTAGAAACTGCACTTTTGTTGAATTCAAGTTTTGTATTGTCATCAACCTTAAGCACAATAACAGTCTCTTTTACAGACATTACTGTACCGCGCATCCCGCCGATTGTAACTACTTTATCACCTTTCTTAACGGCACTAATCATTGCTTTTGTATCTTTATCACGCTTCCGCTGAGGACGAATGATAAGGAAGTAAAAAACGACAATGATCAGCCCAAAAGTTATAAAGGTAGTTACCATAGAACCGCCGGAACTGCCGGTACCACCCTCTGATGCGGCCAGTAAAAACGGCATTGAAGAAAATAATGTAGTCATAGTTATAGTAACCTCGCTAATCTTAGTAGATAGTATCGAGAAAAAATATCATGTTAGTCTGTTGCTAGTCAAGGATTAACTGCCAAGATTATACACTGATTAAAGGCTTTCACACAACAATACTCTTTTTTATATCCTCTTCCACTTCAAACACACCCAGAAGCCGTTTCATCTCTTCAGCTCTGGTTAAATTAGTACCGGCTGAACTGTTGTATGCATTTAATACAATTTGCAGCTCAGCAGTATCACCACTGTACACAGCAGAGCAGAAAGCGGCGCGAAAGAGACCTTTTTCTGCTAATACTTTCGTATCAAGTTTTCCGAACTCCTTTTTCGCCTGACCGTCAATTACTGCAGAGTCGCCCTGATAACCAATACAAAAAATAAAATCCTCTCTTTTCATACCGCCCCTTCAAAGTTCACTAAACATAGGCTTATTGAGAAAAAATCCCGAGCTTCCGCCCGGGATAAGTATACATACTATATAAGTTAAAAGTCTATAAGCCTTTCAGCCTGAATTAGCATCATGGCTTAAGCCCTACGGTCTTAAGCTTTTGAGTTCATCATGGCTTAAGTCCTTCGGCCTTAAGCTTTTGAGTTCATCATGGCTTAAGTCCTTCGGCCTTAAGCTTTTGAGTTCATCATGGCTTAAGTCCTTCGGCCTTAAGCTTTTGAGTAATTACATAAATCCACTGGATTTATGTAATTACATCATGCCGCCCATGCCGCCCATGCCGCCGCCGCCCATGCCTGGAGCGCCGCCGCCCATCATTGGTGCATCTTTTTCAGGAAGATCAGTCACAGCACACTCTGTTGTCAACAGGAGGCTGGCAATTGATGCAGCATTCTGAAGTGCACTGCGTGTAACCTTGGCAGGATCAATAATTCCTGCTTCAATCATATTCGTCCAAATCATTGCGGATACATCAAAACCAATACCCACTTCCTCATGTTTAGCTCTTTCAGCAATAATTGAACCATCAAGACCAGCGTTAGCTGCTATTTGTCTGATTGGTTCTTCAAGAGCACGACGAACGATCTTGTAACCCACGGCTTCTTCATCGGTAAGACCTGATAGATCTTTGCCTTCAAGAGCTTTTGCTACCTGAATCAATGTTACACCACCACCGGGAATAACACCCTCATCAATAGCAGCACGTGTTGCGGATAACGCATCCTCAACTCTGT
Source organism: uncultured Spirochaetales bacterium (assembly GCA_964567895.1). Classification (GTDB taxonomy): domain Bacteria; phylum Spirochaetota; class Spirochaetia; order JABMQR01; family JABMQR01; genus JABMQR01. The sequence goes on from CAZMOX010000021.1 coordinate 19,018, forward strand.
GTTTTTTCTCTTTCAGTTCAACTTCAGTTGCAGCACCAACATTAATTACCGCAACACCACCAGCAAGTTTTGCCAGACGTTCCTGAAGTTTTTCTCTATCGTAATCAGAAGTAGTATCCTGAATCTGTACTTTAAGCTGAGAGATTCTGTCTTTAAGATCTGAAGCTTTTCCAGCACCGTTAATAATTGTTGTGTTTTCTTTCTCAATTTTTACGGATTTCGCACGACCAAGCTGTGCAAGTTCAGTATTTTCCAGCTTAAGACCTATCTCTTCTGAAATAACCTGTCCGCCAGTCAGAACAGCAATATCTTCAAGCATTGCTTTTCTTCTGTCACCAAAACCAGGAGCTTTAACTGCAACTGTATTCAATGTGCCTCTTAAACTGTTCACAACAAGAGTTGCCAGAGCTTCACCCTCAACATCTTCAGCAATAATAAGAATAGGTTTTCCTGCCTGAGCAACTTTTTCAAGAATCGGCAGTAAATCTTTCATATTTGTAATTTTCTTTTCAAATATCAGTATGAACGGATCATCAAGAATTGCCGACATGGTGTCCCGATTTGTAGCAAAGTAAGGAGAGAGGTAACCTCTATCAAACTGCATGCCTTCAACAAACTCGGTTGATGATTCAATGTTCTTTGATTCTTCAACAGTGATAACTCCGTCTTTTCCAACCTTTTCCATTGCATTTGCAATCTCATCACCAATCTCACGGTCATTATTAGCTGAAACAGAAGCAACCTGAGAAATTTCTTCTTCATCTTTAATCTCTTTGGAAGCCTTTCTGATTTCTACTACAGCCTCTTCCACAGCTTTATCTATACCACGCTTAATACCCATTGGATTAAGACCCGCAGCAACACTCTTCATACCCTCTTTTACGATTGAGTATGCAAGAACAGTAGCTGTTGTTGTGCCGTCACCAGCAACATCGTTGGTTTTTGTTGCTACTTCTTTAAGAAGCTGCGCACCCATATTCTCAAAGGGATCTTCCAACTCAATCTCTTTAGCAACTGACACACCATCTTTTGTAACGGTAGGAGCACCAAACTTCTTGTCCAATAATACATTTCGACCCTTAGGACCCAATGTAACCTTTACTGCTCTGGAAATTTTCTCGACACCCGCAATGAGTGAACGTCTTGCTTCTTCGTCAAACTGAAGCTGTTTAGCCATCTCTTCAACCTCTCTATATTTTTGATTTTTGTCTTATAGGATTTTTTCGAAAGATATTCCGGAAAACCCTTTTGGAGAACGTTATAATAAAAAGTAAACTGTACATCATTAATATAAATGATTACCTACTTACAAAGTATAACTATTCTCATTGTTTATTCTAAATGTAAAATACAAATATTTTTTCTGAATAGCAACAAAAAAATGATTTTTTTTTTATATATTAATACAAATAATTTATCAACCCTGAATCAGGTGAATAGAAACAATCAATTGACTTGCATAATGAGAACATCTACAATTGCTGATATCAGCTTTCGTCACAGGAAAGGAGTTTTGGATGATTCGGCCAAAAATAAATCAGCAAAATAGTACTAATACAAAAAAAGAACGAACCCAAATGGGTATACGCCGAACAATCATCTTTCTTGCATTTTTATTGGCAGCAGGGCTCATAGTATCTGTTATTTTGGATCTCATAAAAAACAGAGCATACAGCACCACACATGTTCAAATGCAAATCACAACTGCACTTGATGAAAATTTACTTCTATACCAAATGGAAAATGATTTGGAATACTCATCAGAAGCAACCGAGCAAATCTGCACAAACCTCAACATCAGACATGCCGACTCTGTTTACCGACTCCCATCTCTGCTTAGGGTTATGTACGACTATTCAGATGCATTATCCAATGATGACTTTAAACTCATAAAAAAAACACTGCTGGGCTATAAATACTGGATGAAGGACGCAGGAACTGACAATATGGTATTCTGGAGTGAAAGTCATCAAATACTCTTCTCTTCAACTGAGTACCTTACCGGCCAGCTGTTTCCTGACTCAATATTCACTAATGCACAATTATCAGGGGTTGAGCATATGAATCGGGCTCGCAGCAAAATCCTTGTTTGGCTGCAGCAGCGCTGGGATTATGGGTTTTCTGAATGGCTATCACCCTCAAAATTAGCTGAAGACCTTGCGGTATTGTGTAATTTGGTGGATTTTGCACAAGATGAAGAGATCGTAATTAAAAGTTCCATGGTTATGGATTTAATCCTTTTTGATATTGCCTCAAACACCATTAACGGTGGATTTTCTGCTCCTGGAAACAGTATAATACAGAATCCTGGTAACCCCACTCCCTCGCCCTTACAGCAAATACTGGAAACCCTATCTAAAAATAATAATTACACCTCAGGAAAAAATACCGATTTCCAAAACGGAACGGATCCTTATCCCGGCATGTATTTGAATTTTCTGTACACCAATTTATACAAAATCCCCCAAGTATTAAAATCTATAGCAACAGATACAAAGGAAAATATAAATAAAACCTCTCAGGGGCTCTCTCTACAGGAATTAAAACAGGAAAACCTTATCGGGCAAAACATTGACCAGATTATGATGCAGTGGGGCATGCAGGCATATACAAATCCAAATGTTTTTGCTAACACCATTAAATACATTGAAAACGATGCTCTTTTCAGTAACGAAATATTTTCCAGCCTTAAAAGTGTAAACTTTATGCTGCTGAAAATTCCGGGAGTGTTAAATTTACTCAGCAGAGTTGGAAAACCTCAGACAAACGGTATTGCCATGCAGAGAGGCAATATTTATACATACAGAACTGAGAATTACAGTCTTGCAACTACCCAGGATTATCACCCCGGCACGTATGGAGACCGCCAGTTAATATGGCAGGCCTATCTGGGGGACGGGGTTACAGGTACACGGATTTTCACGACACACCCGGCTGTTCCTTATGATGGCACGCCTCCTCATGGAATCTCACCAGGATACTGGACTGGATCCGGCAGACTTCCCCACTCGGTACAGAAACGAAATATCAACATGACAGTATATGTGCTCCAAAAAAACAAAGGACTCATGGAACAGGAGTTGCTGCATACTACACATGCCTATATCCCGGAGAACGAATTTGATGAACTCATACTTGATGAAAATACACTCTTTGCCAGAAAAGGATCAGTATATTTGGCCATTATTGGTAATAATTCGCTTGTCTACTCTTCTGAAGAGGTTGGTAACCGTTACGATCTCATCCAAAAGGGAGAGACCACCTTTTGGGTTACCGAAATAAGTTCAGTAGATAAAGATCGATCATTTCAGGAATTCATCAAACGCCTGAAGGAAAATGCTATCTCTTTTAAGGATAATACGCTCTCTTACACCTCAGAAGGAAATAATTTAGAACTTACCTATGGAAAAGAGTTTAAGCTGAATGGAAATTTGGTGCAAACTGAATATCAAAGATATGAATCACCTTATGTCAAAGCTGACAGAAAACCGGATACAATCTCTATTTCTCATAACGGCAGGGAATTATTTCTCGATTTTAACGCAATGATACGGGAAGAACGGACAGATTTCTGATTCCTGACAGACTCCTAAGATGGATCATCTACAGGCAGAGGCTGATCTTCGTCCTCTGCTTTAGTGATAGCACCGACAAGTCTCACACAAGATGGTGCGGGAATTTTTAGCTCTCTGACCGGCCAGACTCCCATGGGAACCATATCAAAGATTACCACAGAATCAGAATTTCTATTCGCAGCAATAATATAAGCTCCGCTGTCATCAGCATCACCACATACAGCAAAACTTCTCGGCGTTTTACCTCCAGATTCAACCCAGACAGGATCATTTTTAAATCCGGTATCCTCGTATTGAATAAATACCAGTGAATTATGACCCCGGTTTGATGCAATTATTGTCTGATCATGAAGATGGATTTCTGAGGCAGTATTATGTCCTCGAAACCCCTCAGGCAGAGTTGAGATTGCCTTATGGCTATGAAGCATACCTGTCTCTTTTTCATACCGAAACGGTGTTATTGTCGATGACAGCTCATTCAGACTAAATGCAATCCCTTTTGCAGCATCAAAAATCAGAGCTCTTGGACCGGAACCCGGCGGCATTAAAACTGCAGGAGTATCTGCTGCCCGCAATTTCCCATCAAAGGTTATCGTGAATATCCATATTCTGTCTGAACCCAGATCTGTAATATAGACATAGTCTCCATCCGGAGAAAAAGTAACCCAGTGAGGATGTGCTCCTTGCTGGCGCTTTCTGTTCGGCCCAAAACCCATCAAAAGAGTTTTATGAACAATATCCTTCAGGACTCCATTTTCATCTTTTGCAACGACTATTATCGACCCGCTCCCATAATTTACTGCAATGAGAAAATTCCTGTCTAAAGTCTCAGCAACAAAACAGGGGGAATCTCCACGGGTCTCAATTTCAGAGATAAAGGATAAGCTGTATGATTCATTATCAATTGAATATGTTTTTATCACTCCATAAGAACCATGAGATTTTCTGTCCTTTTCATTTACCACATAAAGCCATCGTCCATCAGCAGATGGACAAACATAAGAGGGATTAATTCCTGCTGAAATAGCTGCAGTCTGTCTTATCCCGGCACCATGCCCGCTTATTTCTATCACGCGGAGGTTATGTGTTTTTTCTGATCCGTAAGTACCTATTGCAACTATCTGTTTATCACCCATTTATTCAACCTGTAGTATTATTCTGGATAATACCATAATTTTTTCTAAAAATATTCTTTCAAATCCTCAATGTCATATAATAAATATTCCCACAGTTACTGGTATAAAGCAATAGTATAATATAAATCTGAACAAAAAGTGACAATATTTTTGAAATGTCTCATTGACTAATAAATACTTACATGCTAACATCTATTTGCTTTAGCTTAGGCTGCAGCTGATAATTTTTATTTTTACTTTCTGGTTCGCGGTTTCTTCTTATTTTTTAGAATTTCCCATCAGATCAATTAAATTTAATTTAATCAAGCATGCCATCCTGATGAAGCAAATCTTATATTAAAGGAAGCATTTATTTGTTTCCGGAAAAGGAATGCTGTATTATGGCAAAAAAAATCTATGTAGGTAACATTAGTTACACAACAACTGAAGACGATCTTCAGAATCTTTTCGAACAGTACGGAACTGTCCTGAGTGTTAACATTATTGTTGACCGAGATACTAACCGGTCTAAGGGCTTTGGTTTTGTTGAAATGGAAGACGGTTCAGCCGCTGACGCTGCAATTTCTGAGCTTGACGGCAAAGAAAGCGGTGGAAGAAACATTCGTGTAAACGAAGCTCTCGAAAGAAAACCCAGACAGAATAAATACAATTACTAATTGATCTTATACAATAGTATCTGAACTGGAAAGCTGTCCCTCATCGGGGCAGCTTTTTTTTCTTTATTATTGAGATCACTTTTCATACTTATTTATGCAGAGCTTGTACTAAATAATCTACTATACTAGTATAGAGTTTATGTTTTTCAGAATATTATGGTCTAAGAGTACAGCTGTTCTTATAATTTTCATCCTCTTTCTTTCCGTGCTTCAAACTGTTAATGCCTCTACTTCAGATACTTTCAACAACGATAAATCTCTACGCATACCTGAAATTAATAAACCCGCCCCTGATACCCTGAGAACTCCTGTAAGGATATCAGCTGTACAGGAAACAACTGAGAGCGAAAGCACAGAATACAAATCTCTTGAGATTAAACTAAAGTGGTGGATTACTGCTATGGCCTCTTCCCTATTAATCCTTTTTATCATTTTATTCCTGCTGATAATTACCCTAAGAAATCTTAATCTTAACCGCGAAAAATATAATCAGAATGAAAAAACTTTGCAGCAGTTGTTAAAAAGTCTCAGAATTGCAATTTGTATAACAAAATTCAATGGAACTATACTTACACTAAACAAACCATTCTCCCTGCTCATTAACCAGAATTCGAATCTCCTTGAAGAAGCAAATATCTTCAGCCTTCTTCCAAAGACCAAAGAGAGTGATTTTAAGGGGCTGTTAAAAGCGGCAAAATCAGTTCGCAATACTGGTATTCCCTATATTGTAGCTATGAAAGAGTACCATCAAATTGATGGGTTTTCTGTCTGGCTGGAAATATCACTCTCAAGAATTGAGTGGCACGGCAATTCAGCACTTATGATTAAGATAATTGATCTTTCACACCAAAAAGAGACAGAGGACAAACTACGTCAGGTAGAGAAAATGCAGGCTATAGGACAATTGGCAGGCGGGATAGCACATGACTTCAACAATCAGCTTATGGCAATACAGGGATATGCAAATCTTCTTTCTGAAAATCTGAAGGATGAGGATCGGGAGTATGTAATGCATATTAAGCGTTCAGCTGAAAGTTCTCAGGAACTAACAAAACAGCTCCTTGCGTTCTCTAGAAAGGGTACTTTCAGAGAGTCATTTGTGAATATTGGTTCTGAGATTGATAACGTTATCGCCCTGCTATCCCGCTCAATTGATCGAAAAATCATACTTAAAAAATCACTTCCCGATTTCCCGGTTACAACACTGGGAGACAGCTCACTTTTACAAAACACTTTATTGAATTTGGGTTTAAATGCCAGAGACGCAATGCCAACAGGAGGAGTACTTGCTTACGGAGCTGATGTACAGGAAATCGCAGATAATGAGATACATTGGATTAACGGAGTACTTGCTGAGGGAAAATATTGTGTTATTTCTGTCAGTGATACCGGATCAGGAATACGACATCATATTCTGTCAAAAGTATTTGATCCGTTTTTCACCACCAAACCCAGCGGTTCTGGAACCGGAATGGGATTATCTGCTGTCCTGGGAACCATAACCAGGCATAACGGAGCCATAGTTATTGCTACCGAGCTGCATAAGGGAACAACTTTCACTCTGTACCTACCCTATATGGATCATGATCCTCAATCGCATCTATCACATGTGAAAGTTACACAGATGAGTACACCACTCACCGAAGAAGAACTACCTGCTTCAAACTATAAAATTCTTGTTTGTGACGATGAACAGGTAATCAGATTTCTCCTTAATAATATTCTGACAAAAGCCGGACATTCAGTTACCACCTGTTCTGATGGTCTGGAAGTTCTAAACATTTTTCAGAACGATCCAGATGCATATAATCTGGTAATTCTGGATATGATTATGCCGATCATGAGTGGAGAAGAGGTCTTCTACAAAATACGTGAAATCAATGGAAATATTCCCGTGCTAATTATTTCAGGATTTTCTGAAATAGAACACTCATCCGATCTTTTAAAAAAAGGATTAGATGCCTATCTTGCTAAACCAATTAGTTCAGTAGATTTGAATAGTGTAGTAGAAAGACTTTTAACCAGAAAGCACTAGGAGTTTGTCGGACTTGATGCTATTAGAGCTATTTTTAGAGATTTTTGACCTGTTCGAGGAATGAATGAGGCAAATATATGCCATATTTGCCAATTGAAAGACGAAAAAGAGGGCGAAAAGGTCAAAAATAGAGCAATATTGATTAAGTCCGACAGACTCCTAGTACTCAGTACAGCTTACACAAATCCACAACGGAATTTTATGAAATTTTATGAAATTCATGCTCTATCTAGACAACCTTACTGTTCTGCTGTATAGTAACCTCTTGATTAAAAAAAAAGGAGATTTAGATGAACAAGAAAAAAGCTATCATTATGCTACTAATTTTAACCATGATTTCCGGTACAATTTTTGGTGTTGCTCAGGAAGAGAGTTCGGCCTATAAGATTGGTTTCTCAAAAATTGTTACACATCCGGCACTGGATGCTGTTGAACAAGGCATCGTTGATGTTCTTGCTGAAGAGGGACTTGTGGCTGTTTATGATTACCAGAATGCAAACGGAGACCTTACCGCAGCCGCTTCCATAGCACAGAAATTCAGAGCTGACAAAGTTGATATCGCAATTGGAATTGCTACACCGACAGCTCAGGCTCTTGCAAATTCTATTACAGAATTTCCAGTAATTTATGCAGCAGTTACCGATCCTGTCGATGCTGGTTTAGTCACTTCCTATGATAAGGGAGAAGGAAATATTACCGGAGTATCTGACAAAACACCGGTAGATGCTCAAATAAAGCTTCTTATTGATGTAACCGGTGCTACTACCATCGGTCATGTATTTACCAGCGGTGAAGCAAATGCCGTACTCCTGAAAAATCTTGCAGAAGAAGCTTGTAAAAAATATGGTGTTAAATTTATTGCTACCGCAGTAACAAATTCTTCAGAAGTAAAATCTGCAGTGCAGGCAATAGCCGGGAAAGTAGATGCAATATATATCTCAACTGATAACACAGTCGTTTCCGCACTTCCTTCTGTAGCTGATGCTGCAACCTATGCCGGAATCCCTATTCTCTCAGCGGATCCTACCTCAGCAGAAGGACTTGATATCCTGATTGCCTGGGGATTTGACTATTACAAAATGGGTCGAAGAACCGGTTATCTGGTAAAAGATATTCTTGAAGGGGCTGATCCTGCTGATATTGGTACCGTATTCATGACTGATCCATCTGATTTTGAACTCTGGATAAATCTTGATACCGCAAAGAAAATCAACATTACCGTACCTTCGGAAGTAATTGATGCAGCATCTGTAGTAATAGAGAATGGCGTGAAAACTGAAAAATAAGCCAATTTTAAGCAAGGATTGAATTTATATGATTGAGGGAATACTTGTAGACGGACTTATATTTGCAGTAAATCTTTATTTGCACACGGGTGCTAGAAACCTTCAAAT
>CAZMOX010000022.1:0-27684 GCA_964567895.1 uncultured Spirochaetales bacterium
AGCATCAAGATCAGGATAAGTCGCAAGAAGTGCTTCAGTAATATTTACACCCATTGCAAAATCTGCCTGAAAATCTTCAAATGCCACAATATCAACACCTGCTTTAGCAGTTGCTTCTCTAAATCCTTCTTGTCGAGCGTTCAGATTCGGGGCAAGTCCGCCCTGAAGAATTGCTACTCCACCAGTATTTCCCATTAGGTTAGACATATATTCACCAGCAGTATACCCTGCTGCTTTGTTGACAGTTCCGATGTAACAGGCTCTGGCGGTAGCAGGTGCATCAGCATCAAAACAGATTACTGTGATACCTGCATCAATTGCTTCATTAACAACAGCGACAAGTCCCATGTTATCAACAGCTGAAATAGCAATCCCGTCTACGCCCCTGGCAATAAGATCCTCAATGACCTTTACCTGAAGAGCGATATCAAACTTAGGGGGGCTCTCTATCTCGATATTTACACCATATTTTTCACCAGCATCCTTAAATCCCTCAATACATGGCTCATAGAATGGATGAACAAGCTTAGGCACCATTACAAAAGTAGGCATTTCACCGTCTCCGTCCTGCTCACCTGCGGCAAATATTGATGGTGCCATTAGTACGATAACAGCAACAACAATAAGTACACTAATTAGTTTTTTCCTTTTCATTTAAATCCTCCATAAAAAATTTTGATATTCTTTTACAAGCATATATCGTGCCAAAAAAACAGAATACTGAAATTTATTGAATTTTATTATTTAAACCCCCTGAAAGTACAATTCTTACATCAAACTCAATTATAATACATTGAGGATTTAATACTGTAATGCATATATTCTCTGGGATTACCCACAGATTTCACAACTTGGGTAACTATGGGTAATACCAGAAGTGCTAATCAATAGAAAATTTCTTAATCTTATTGTACAAAGTCTTTCTGGAAATTTTCAGATCTTTTGCAGCTAAAGTGCGATTAAACCGATTCTTTTCAAGGGTCAGAAGTATATAATCTTTTTCTATTTTATCAAGCAGCAACTCAATTTCAGGGTCTTCATCAAATATCTCTATTCTGAAATCTCCCGGTAAAAGCAGAGAGCCATCTTCGGCAAGAAGAACGGCAGATACAATAATATTTTTTAGCTCTCGTATGTTTCCCGGCCACCTATATTCTTTAAGATGATTTACAGCTTCCAAAGATATGGAAACATTTTTTTCATAGTTTTCTGCAAATGATTTTACAAAATAGTAAATTAGCTCTTCCATATCTTCTTTGCGTTCCCTTAAAGGAGCGAGTAGTATTTCCATTCCCCGCAGCCTGAAATACAAATCTGACCTGAACTCTTTATTCTTAACTAACTGTTTTAGATCACGGTTTGTTGAAGAAATAACCCTTGCTTCAAACGAAATAGGAGAGACTCCACCTACATGTTCAAAAGTTCTCTCTTCAAGCACCCTCAGCAATTTTGCCTGAAGCTTCAAATCCATGTCACCTATCTCATCAAGATATAGGGTTCCTCCTTTTACCACCTCAAACTTTCCAGGTTTGCAGCTTTCAGCTCCTGAAAAGGCACCCTTCTCATACCCAAAAAACTCTGATTCCAAGAGTTCCATTGGTATAGCACTGCAATTGATACCAATAAATGGCTCGTTCTTTCTTCTGCTGCTTTCGTGGATAAGCTTGGCAAAAACTTCTTTTCCTGTTCCACTTTCACCAAGCAGAAGAATTGGAATATTGAAATCTTTAATCTTCTCCACCGTATTAAAAGCATCTCTGATTTTTTTACTTTTCAGAATAATTTTGGTAAAATCAGATCCGGATGGACCTGAGAAGGCATTGTGCAACGTACCATTCCCTACACTATTTTCCTTATAAAACCTATTAGCTATAGATATTATATCTTTATTATTAAAAGGCTTCTGAATATAATCAGCAACTCCAATCTTCATGGAGTTGACCGCTGTCTCTACACTTGCATAAGCAGTCATTATGACAATAGGCATATCAGTAGGCTGAATATTTTTAACCACTTCTATTCCATCCATATCAGTAAGTCTCAGATCTACAAAGGCTAAATCAATATGGTTATTATTTATTATACGTATTGCCTGGAACCCTGTTGAAGCGGTTATTACAGAATACCCTTTAAGACTTAAAGTTTTCTTGAGTCCTTCCAAAAGACCCTCTTCATCATCAACCAGCAGTATAATAAAGGCACCTCTATCCATACATGTTCTCCCTAAAAGGAAAAAACAGGCTAACTGTTGTTCCTTTATTATCAATACTATCGATATGTATTGTACCCCCGTATTTGCTCATCATACTTTTGCAGAGAGAAAGGCCCAATCCTGTTCCCGCTTTCTGTCGTGAAAAGAATGGCTCAAAAACGTTTTCAAGATCCAACTCAGAGATACCGTTACCATTATCTGCAATATTTATCCTTATACCGCCCTGATCTGCCCTAAAGGTAATCCTGATAATCCCGTCTATGTCTCCACATGATTCAAGCGAATTTTTTATTATATTAAATATTATCTGCTTAAAACCATCCCGTGAACAAAATATTTTTAGATTATTCCGGGCACTCGTAAACAGGATTTGTATCTTTTTTGATTTGTATAGAATTATGTACTGGATAGTTCTCTCTGAAACAATTTTATTGCTATCATCAACCCCGTCAACAGAATAAGGAACTGCTTTGGGGGCAAAAAGATTTACAACCTCTTTAATAATCTCTTCAGGGCTTATATGCTCTAATTTTGATATATCTTCACGGGAAAATTTTAGCAGACTATTAATAAGCTTGCTGACACGCTTTATTTCAGTCTCTACCCGCTCCATAAAACGTTTTTCCTCTTCTTTTGAAAGATCTCCTGATTTAAGCAACTGTACGTGATTTAATATTATACTCATTGGATTATTAATTTCATGCGCAAGACCAGCAGCCAATTGACCCACTGAAGCCAAACGATCTGATCTTATAAGCGCTCTTTCCATTCCCATCCTCTCAGTAATATTATTTAGGATTATTACCACTGCACTTAGTTCATTGCTTTCTTCGATCACTGGATAAAAATCTATCTCATAGTCTATATTTCCAAACTGTAATGTATACAGCCGGAAAAATTTTCGATGCTCCCAGATTTGATTTAGTGTTTTTTCAATAACGTCTGCTTTATCACAAAAAGGAGCCACATCGAATATTTTTTCACCTATCTGCTCTTCTGTCATCTCCAGTCTGCTGCTGGTATTTTTGCTCACAACCTGAATTTTATTCTGCTTATCGACTATAACAATATTGATTTGAAGACTCTGGAAAACTGCATCAATATATGAATTCTTTATAGCCAGTTCCATATTTTGACTTTCAAGAGCATTTTTATTCCTTTTTAATACCGCAACCATTGCATTAAAATTACGACTCAAAACACCAATTTCATCGCTGCTTTTAATTTCGACCGGAGAATTATAATCTCCCCGGGAGACTGTATCAGTTGCATCAACAAGAGAATTTATTGCCTTTATTAGTCGAATCTCTTTTATAAAGAAAGTTACTACCGGTATCATAACACAAAAAAGTACTAATAAAAGAAATTTTTGAACAACAAACCCATCCTGAGCCAATAGACTGGTTCTTTCACTATAAAAAACCAACTCACCAACAGCACTTTCACTTAGATGGTAGGTAAATACAGCAGCAACATAAGATTTTGTATTTGAATCAAAATTAATTCTTGGATCTTTTTCCTCATTGGCAATTAGTTCTTTAATTGCCATATTTACATCCATATTCGAATTATATAAGACGACACCCTTTGAAATAAGTGCAATATCAATGTTGTAAGCAGAAGTATATTCTGAGAAGTAGGTAGTGCTAAGTGCCTTCAGTAAAAAGACCAGACCTACAAGACGTCCATCAGAAAATATCGGATAGGCAACACTCAGATATATCCCATCATAATATCGCATATATACAATTTTACTATAATCGAGAAGGTTGTTGCCCTTATACAACACATCCGGAAGGTATTCCTCAGAACCCACACTGAAGACATATCTGAAATCTGAATTATCCTTTCTATATATAGCGATTGTTTCAATATTATTTAGTAGTGCTTTTTCTTTAATGAAATCTTTTAAAGATGTTAGATCATAATTAATAAGATTTTCACTGATTTGGTTCCAGTATTTATTATAAACATAAACCTTGTCCCGAACATAATCGTAGCCAGCAAGTTTTTTTGCTAGCAGAAGGTATTCGTTCTCCATTTCGGTAACTTCAATTTTTATTTTGTTTTCAACGTTTTCCAGGAATTCCCACTGAGCGAGTTCAGTATTCCGATAAAGAAGGAAGACAGCATAAAACCCAATAATGAGCATCGGAATCAAAATTGTAAAAATAGAAAAAATTACCAGTTTCGTGCCAAGTTTCATTGTTTTTCCAGTATGCAGAAAAAAACCGCACTATACAAAATCCAAAAGGCAGTTATTTTTGTTATAACAAACCTGTTCTCATCCTTCAATTTTATCTTATATCTCATAAAATTGATAGTCCGGTTAAGTTGACCAACTCCCATTAAGGAAACAACGCAAACAGTATGAACCCGCCCTAATCGAAATGCAGTCCACCATTCTGGTCAATAATTTCACCGGTGATAAAACCTGCTTTATCATCAGCCAGGAAAGAAACTACATGGGCAAACTCCTCCGTTTCACAAAACCTGCCAACAGGAATTTTCTTCAGAAGATTCTGCCGTTGCTTTTCAGTAAGCTGCTCGGTAATCATGGGAGTTTTTACATAAGCAGGAGCAATACCGTTAACAGTAATTCCATAAGATGCAAGTTCCGCTGCTAAGCTGAAAGTCAGAGATATAACCGCCCCTTTGGAGGTAGAATAAGCAGTCCCCGCTGTAATTCCTCCAGTCTTGGCTGCCACAGAGGAGGTATTGATAATTCGGCCCCAACCCCGTTTCTTCATCCCCGGTATCACCAGTTTTGACAATAAGAAAACTCCGTTCAGGTTGATAGCAATTACCCGATTCCACTCTTCTACGCTGGTATCTTCCGATTTGTTGTTACTCAGGATTCCGGCATTATTCACCAGAACGTCAATAGCCAAAAACTCTTCAGGCAGGCTGCTAAAGGATTTCTCAATACTTTCTGAACTCCCCAGATCCATAACTAAAGGAAAGGTTCTCATCCCCAGCTCCTGGTGAAGTAGGTTCAATCGGCTTAAATGTATATCAACCATAACCACATTAAGATCCATATCCAATAGAGCTTTGGTTGCAGCAAGCCCCAGTGCACCTGCCGCCCCGGTTACCATGGCTGTTTTTCCAGTAATTGTTCCGGTTTTAGTATAAACGGGCATCTGCGCCTCCATCTATAAGAACAATATCACCATGAATCATTGCAGCAGCATCTGAAGCTAGAAACAACACCGTATTAGATACTTCCGCAGGCCAGACAAACCGTCCCAGTGGGATCTGTTTTTTGACTGGATCTGATTTCTTAGGGTCACTCCATACTTGTTTCCCCATAGGAGTCAATACAACGGTTGGGGCAACTGAATTAACACGGATATTATGCGGTCCCAACTCAATTGCCATCACCTTGGCCAAGCCGTGAAAACCAAATTTACTGGCACAATAAGCCGCATGCTCCTCGATCCCGCCAATTCCGGCATTACTCGTAATATTTACAATAGATCCGCCCCCCTGCTCTATCATCTTTGCAGCTATGATTTTGGTAATTATAGCAGGTGCCCGTAAATTTACATTCAGCGTAGTATTCCAGTGGCTAATATCAAGGTTTATGAGAGTTTCCGGAAAACTCAATCCTGCATTGTTAACGAGAATATCTATTTTATCCATTTCCTGCACAAAATATTTCGCCATTTTTACACAATCATCACTATCAGATAAGTCTACCCGAAAGGTCCGGCAAATTCCACCAAGAGCAGTAATCTCTTCGGTAAGAGAAGCTAGCCCGTTCTCTTGTATATCAGCAGCACAGATAGTTCCACCTGCACGCGCAAATGCCAAAGCCACATCCCGACCGATTCCATTAGAAGCTCCGGTTACCAGGATTGTCAACCCGGTAAAATTATAAATCACATTAGATACATCAGCAGCACCCATTCTCTTCTCCTTTTTCACCTTTCACGAGGGTATAATATTCTTCCAATCCCAATTCTTCAGCTTTTTCTTTAGTAGGAATCCCTGACTCACCCCACCCCCGATACTGGTAATACTCTTTCAGCATCTCGTCCAGTGGCGGCAAATAATTCGTGCCCCCACCCCGTTTCTTTTTAAGCATCCGCAACGGCAGGGTGTCATCCTTACGGCTAATCCCCAGACGGTTATTGTAGAGGCGTTTTATATTGAATATCCGTTCTCCTGTACAAAAAAACTCATCCCTGTCCATATCCCAACCAGTAGCTGCATTTATCGCTGCAATCAGTGGATCAACGGTTAACCCTCCGAACAAGGCGAACTTACAGGCAATAGCTGAATCTAGCATCCCCATAAGGTTCTGCATGCGAAACACATTTTCAGCCTTACCTTCAGCAGTAAATCGTTTTGGAAGAGCAGGACTTCCCAGATCTTTCAACACCGCACCCTCTTCAAAATCGTGAGCAAATCCTGAAAGATGACAAGCTCCCCGATTGGAGGTGGCCATGCCTATAGCTGTGGTAAACTTGGCACGTCCGTCATGTGCAGGCGGTTCAAGTCCTTTTATTTCGACCGCAAACTCTTTTACCGCTGGACCTAGTTGTTCTGCAACTTTTCGCACACCCTGTCCAAGGAAGGCTCCCATACCAATACGATTCCCTATTTGCTCAACCAATTTAATAATAACTGTTGAATTTCCCCATTCCAGAGGAAATTCAGTTGAATCTCTTTTATCAAGTAATCCTTTTTCCCAGACTTCCATCCCAAATCCAATTACTCCTGCTGTTGATATTGTATCCAACCCATACCGATTACAAAGCTCATTTGCTTTAATTATTGTCGGGAGATCATCATTCATCAAGTTCGTGCCCATAAGACCAAGCGTTTCATATTCGGGTCCTCCAATTTCCTGCCCATCGTAAGGACCTCCCTGGGCTTTGACTACTCGTCCGCAGGAAATCATACAAGTTCCGCAATTGTAGGTACCTGATAAATACTCGTTTGCCATCGCCACTCCGGAAGTTTTTGCTGCACCTTCCTCCCAGCTTCCCTGTCCCCAATTTCGGATTGGCAGATTCCCTAATTCTTCAGAAATTTCCAAACCTCCACCAGTTCCACACTCCTTCATTCCTAACATATTTTCTTTTATCGCAGCAGCCATACTTTTATTTATTTTTTTAATAGCATCTTTATCAGCTATCGAAACTGACTTGGTACCATTTGCAACAACTGCCTTTAGATTCTTTGAACCCATCACAGCTCCCACACCACAGCGCCCCAATGCCCGTCCGTGCTTTCCATCAGTTATTATACAAGCCAGATTGACAAGTTTTTCACCGGCAGGGCCGATTACTGCTGCCCGGGCCTTATCCCCTTCACGCTCCCGTAGAATAGTGGTGGTTTCAAAAGTGTCCTTTCCCCACAAATCTGAAGCGTCCTTAATTTCAACTTTATCATCAGTTATATTTAAATAGACCGGGCCGGAGGCTTTTCCAATAACTATAAGGGCGTCATAACCACATTTTTTGAATCGGCCAGACCAATAACCACCCGCACTGGATTCAGCAAAAATCCCTGTAAGAGGAGATTTGGTTACCAAATCAAAACGATCTGAATTAAACAGACCTGTTCCGGTCAATGGGCCAGTGGCAAAAATTAACGGGTTTTCCGGACTCAGTGGGTTGGTTTCTGAAGTTGTATATTCAAACAGCAGTCTGGCACCAATACCTGAGCCGCCAAGATATTGACGCATTATTTCTTCATCAGTCTCTTTCTCCTGTATTTCCCGACTGGTTAAATTTACTATCAGGATTTTCCCCATGTATCCTTTCATATTTATTCTCCTCTTGAAACTAACTGATAAGCCGAAAGAATCCAAATTGAAGGACTCTTCAGTTCAGAAAAGTTAAATAGACATCGTTTTTCTACATAGACTGTTTAATAATTTTAATCAAATCATCTTTGTTGAGATCCATCGGATCAATTTCAATCGATCCGCCCATATAGTTGATCACCCCATCAGCAATTTTTTCAATATGTTCCTCTTTCACCCCCAAAGAAGCCAACCCATTATTCAGCCCTATATCTTTTATCAAAGATTCTACCTCTTTGACACTATCTTCAAGCTGATATTGTCCTATGTTGATGTATTCATCCCGGAGAAACATGCCTATATTTTTAAATTTGTCAGGATTGGCTTTCATAGAAAACCGCATAGTTTGGGGAGTCATAGCAGCCAATGTTTCCCCATGGGTTGTTCCAACTACACCGCCTATTGAATGACCTAAACCGTGACAGACAGTAACTATTCCAACGGCAATACCAAACCCAGCCATAGTATTGGCAAAGGCCATTCCGTTGCGGGCTTCACGGTCTTCCCCGTTTTTCACAGCACGGCGTAGATATTTACCGACAAGACGCATAGCTTTTTCACACATCATATCAGTTACCGGAGTAGACAGTGTGCTGGTATATGCCTCAATTGCATGAGCCAAGACATCAAAACCCGTAGAGGCAGTAATTTTTGGGGGCAGACTAGTCATTAATTCAGGATCGACTATAGCTACTCTAGCAAAGCTATAATCACCACCAATACCCGGTTTTTCTCCTGTATCCGGGTTGGTAATAACAGCCCATTGCGTTGCTTCACTACCAGTCCCGGATGTAGTGGTTATGGCAACAATCGGGAAAGTTTTATCAGTAATTTCTTTAACATCATCGCCAATACAGAAATCCCAGATTGGTCGATCATGCCCTCTTGCTACAGCCATTCCTTTAGCTGCATCAATAGCACTTCCTCCACCAAGGCCGATAAATACATCAACATTTTCAGATTTAGCCAGGGAAGCCCCAGCATCAATCTGGGTGTGAAGTGGATTAGGATCAACATCAGAAAAATGAATCGAGGCTACCCCCGCCTTTTGTAAAATTGCTTTTACCCGCCCTACAAGACCATTCTCATTGAATAAGTTTCCCGTTGTTACAATCATAGCTTTTTTGCCAAATGATGCTACCTGTTCTCCCGCCTGAGCAAGGGCTCCATTCCCAAAAACCAGCTTAATTGGTACAAAATAGTTAAAGTTTTTAATCATCCTAAATCTCCTTATAGTAAGTTTTATTTGTCAAAACATATGACAATCCAAGTGTGTTTTACATTTTCACATATCAAATTATATTTGTCAATTAAATTTTATATATAAACTTCCATTCTTTATATAAATATTAAAGGAGGTCTACCGTGATATTATAATTATTTTTTGAGGTTGTTCTACAAAATATTGCTATATACATACATCAACAAACAGCTGATTTGGCAGTTTTAGACCTTATCATTAAAGAAATCTCCAGTATACCCAATATCCCTTGAAACACGGTAGGCACACTTAAGTACACTATTTTCAATTTCGGCCTTCATATTATCTGTCATCATACTTAATAAACAAGTAGTTCCCAAGCCGGCCACCGGTTTTCCTGCAAAGTCAAAAACCGGAGCACCAATGCACAACATACCTGAAGTATACTCTTCTTTATCATACCCCAGACCGGTTTCCCGAATTTTTTCCAAATGCTGAATAAACTGATTCCGATCTGTAATAGTATTGGCGGTTAGCCCAATCATTCGTGGTGGGATAATAGATTTTATGTACTCAACATCCATAAAAGCAAGAACCACTTTACCATAAGCATTCGGATGATAATATATCAGGCTACCCGGTACAACCCTAAGATAAAACTCTTTTTCAGGATTTATTGAATCAACTACCAACATTCGTTCTCCTTGGGGAATCTGAAGTTGACAGGTTTCTTCTGTTTCCCGACACAACTTTTCCAGATGAGATCTGGCTCTTTGCCGTAATTCGAAACGAGTATAGAGGCTCATCCCCAAAGTAAAAATCCGGGTACTGAGTTGATAATTGCTGGAAACAGCATCCTGAGTAGTATATTCACGTTCTGTAAGTCGTTTTAAAATTCTGAAAACCGAATTTATAGGGATATCAAGTTCACGAGCCATTTCCGTTGCACCATAAGGTCGGTGATGATCAGCCATAAATTCCAGAATGTCTAAAGCCCTATCTACTGCAGGCGCAGTGTATTCTCTTTCCTTCTTTTTCTTAGCCATAGTTGTATCTTCATAATGCCTTTATAAATTTTAGTGTAATATTACTTTCTATATATCAAATCGTCAAGTATAACTATTTCAAACATCCACTGATTTTAAAAAATATAATCTTTATAAACACACAAGACAGCTGTGGTAACTACAGGAATTACTTTAAAGCTATTCCATTACTGCTTTATCAAATCCCAATTACCGGAAGACAATTAATAATACAGTATATCATTATTTAAAAAGTTTATATATAATATATTGTTTTATATTTAAACTTTTTTTATTGACAATCTTGCTTGTTGGTGATAATATCTTAAAAAACGATTTGATATATGGAGGTATTTATGAAAAACAAAGCGTTTATGATTAGTGTTGTATGTATAATGGTAATGGCATTATTTACCCTGCCTTTATTTGCTGCAGCAGAACCGGATGTTGAAGAGATTCGAGTCACATTCATGGTTCATGACCTTGGAAATCCATTTTGGGCAGCCCAAGCAAAAGGTGCAGAAGACATGGCTAAAGAACTCGGTGTCAAATTTACCGTTATCGACCTACAAGTAGATGCAGCAAAAGAGGTCAGCAGTTGGGAAAATCTCATCACATCAAAGGTAGATGGTATAATGATATCCTGTGTAGATGAACTGTCGAGTCAGGAATATTGTAAGAAAGCCCAAGCTGAAGGAATTAAAATAATGGCAGCAGTTCATCCTCTTTCCGGAGCGGATGGATCCCTCTCAAATGATGAGTATATGTACGGTTATATGGCAGGTGTTGAAGCTGGTAAATTCATCACGGACGTGCTTGGAGGAGAGGCTGAATTTGCGCTTCTTGCTGCCGACTGCACTGCATTCGTCATTCCCCGAACAGATGGAATCAGAGACGGAATCCTATCAGAAGCTCCTAATGCCATACTAGTTTCCAGACAAGATGCGTATCAGACTGACGTTGGTATGACAGTTATCGAATCCGTACTCCAGTCTCATCCAAATCTTGCTGTTATTGGCTGTCTTAACGATAACGGCGCACTAGGTGCATACGAAGCAATGGCGGCTGCCGGAAAAGATCCTGATAAAGTTTGTATCGTAGGAACAGACGGTATTGATCAGGCTCTTGATAAAATCAAGGCAGACACAATGTACCGCGCATCTGTAAGTATGGCTCCCTATGCTTCCGGTATGCGTGAAATGGAAATACTGTATAAGCTTATCAATGGTGAAAATTGCGAAGCTCATCAAAAAATCCAGAACGAAGCTATTACAATCGCAAACGTTGACAAATACATAAACAACTAAACAAAAGCAACCCCCTTCCAGCTACAGTCTGAAAGGGGGTTATTCTGTTAATGGAAGAAACAGATATGAATAAGCAACCTATTCTATTATCAACGCGAAATATCGTTAAGCTGTATCCTGGGGTTAAAGCACTTGATCAAATAAATTTAGATTTCCATACAGGAGAAATTCACGCTATCTGCGGAGAAAATGGTGCGGGAAAATCAACATTTATTAAAGTCTTAACCGGAGCAATCCAAGCTGATAATGGTTCTATCGAAATAGATGGAATTCCACGAAATGGATATTCTCCTCATGAGGCTACATTTCGTTTTGGTATTTCAGCTATCTATCAGGAATTAAATCTTATACCAGCTCTTAGTATTGCTGAAAACCTATTCCTTGGTAAAGAAATTCGTAAAAAAATTTTTCTGGATAGTCGGGCCATGAATAATAAGGCAAAAGACATTCTATTATCACTGGGAATTGATCTAGATCCACGCACTCCTGTTGGATCCTTGACAGTTGCCTATCAGCAAATCGTTGAAATCGCAAAAGCTACTTCCTACAACGCACGACTCCTTATTATGGACGAACCTTCAGCTCCACTGACAACTCATGAAGTGGAAAAACTTTTCTCTCTTGTTCGGAAGCTAAAAGAGCAAGGTATTACTATTATTTACATATCTCATCGTCTATCAGAAATTTTCGAACTTTCAGACCGGGTAACGGTTTTTCGTGATGGAAAACATATCAGCACACTTCAAACATCAGAAACTACAAAAAACGAGCTCATCCGAATCATGGTCGATAGGAAGCTTTTGGAAACCTACCCCACCAGAATAGGCACACCAACTATCCCTCTTCTCGAAGTACAACATCTCTCGACAACATCCCTGCTCAAAGACATAAGTTTCACCCTAAGCGAAGGAGAGATCCTCGGATTCGGAGGACTTGTTGGAGCAGGTAGAACTGAACTTGCCCGAGCAATCTATGGAGCCGATCTCATATCTTCAGGGAAAATACTGATTCGTAATCATCCGGTTAAGATCAATCATCCTCAGCAAGCTGTTTCTTTTCATATTGGGCTAATACCTGAAGACAGAAAACAACATGGCATAATTTCTGAACTCTCTGTGAAAGAAAATATATCATTCAGCTCGTTTCGTAAGATTAGCAAACTGGGACTCATTCGAATAAAACTCCTCGAGAAAACAGCAGTTCAAATGATTAAACTTCTGCGAATTGTTACTCACAGTCCAAACAAAAAAGTAAAAGAACTCTCTGGAGGAAATCAACAGAAAGTTATACTTGCACGTTGGTTAGCAACTGATTGCGATATCATTCTATTCGACGAACCGACCAGAGGGATCGATGTCGGAGCAAAGCAAGAAATCTACGAGCTTATTATGGAACTGGCTTCCCAGGGGAAAGGAATTATTTTCATTTCATCTGAAATGCCTGAATTGCTGGGAATGTCAGACCGAATCATTGTCATGCACGAGGGAGTCATAACTGGCGAGCTCAACAAAGCAGATGCAACTCAGAATAAGGTGCTTCACCTTGCATCGGGAGAATAAAACATGAAAATCAACAAAATTATTTATAAAAAATATGCAATTCTCGGAGTACTGTTTATTCTAGTTACATTCTTTTCGATCTCAACCAACGCATTTCTTACAACAGGCAACCTGCTTAATGTAGCACGACAAGTTTCCATGTTGGGAATTTCAGCAGTAGGAATGACCTGCGTTATCATGACTTCAGGGATAGATCTTTCCGTTGGGTCGGTAATGGCGATTGTTAATATCATCGGAGCCCTTCTCATGACTCAGTTTGGACTTCCTATCCTTCCTACAGTCTTAATTACCCTCGCTATTGCTGCGACAATCGGTTTTATAAACGGTATTATGGTGGCATACCTTCGTGTTCCCGCTCTAATTACTACGCTAGCAATGATGACTTTACTGCGCGGACTCGCATATGTACTCTGTGGTGGCATGCCAGTATGGGGGCTTCCTGACTCTTTCAGAAAGTTAGGGCAAGGTCATCTTGGGCCGATCCCAATACCAGTTATTATCATGATCGCTACATTCGCAGTAGGATGGGTGTTTTTGAATCGAACACGAGTCGGTCGGTACATCTACGGACTCGGAGGAAACCGGGAGGCGGTAAGACTTGCGGGAGTAAGAACTGCCAGGGTTGAAACTATGGTTTTTGTTATTTCAAGTCTGCTTACTGGTCTTGCGGGACTTATAATGCTATCACGGATCAATACAGGGCAACCAAAAATCGGAACAGGTTTTGAAATGGACGTTATAACTGCCGTAGTCCTCGGCGGGGTAAGTATTATGGGTGGTTCAGGTTCCATTTTCGGAGTTCTCGTGGGGGTTCTTATTATCGGAATTCTTTCCAATGGCATGATTCTTCTTGATGTAAGCGAGTATTATCAACAAATAACCAAAGGGTTAGTCCTTCTCCTGGCAGTCACCTTCGACACACTTGCAAAGCGAAGTAAAAACTAGACGCCTGTCAAACTATTTGTGTCTATCATACAAACTCCAGGCAAGATTTATCTTATTCAAAAGCCATAAACGTGCATCCCGAGCATTCTCAAATGCATTGGGGTTATTATCAGCCCACATTTCAACCAAGAAGAAACCAAAAAATCCCGTTTCCCGAATAACCTGAAAAGCAGAAACAAAATCAACCGTGCCTTTACCAAATGGCACCCTGCGAATCTCCCCTTCACGGGTATCTTTTATGTGAAATCCAACAATATGGCAAATTTCTGCCTGCAGTTCCTGCTTTAGATCCAGATTTACCGCCGACAAATTTCCGACATCAGCATAAATTTGCAAATAGGGAGAACATAATTCACGTACAATCTTTCCAGCCTGGCTTATTGAGTTTATGAATGACATGCCAATGTTCTCCATAGCCAGAACAACCCCACGTCCTGCAGCAAACCTGACACTCCTTTTTAAATTAGCCAGATAATTTTCCCGTGTTTCTGCTGTACTTTTTTCATCCATTAAAACATCGTATCCTGCTAACTGAATAATTCTGATGCCAAGATCAGATGCAAAACGGATAGCCTTGAACATTATTTCCATCCCTCTGGACCGAACTTCCCTGTTAGCAGAACCTATAGGAAACCGTCTGTGCCCGCTAAGACACAAACTAAGCAAAGGTATTCCACTCTCCTGAATGTCTGATTGAAGTTGATTTTTTTTACCTAAATCCCAATTCAGCCTTTCCAGCTTCTCATCCGTTTCATCAATGGAAATCTCCATAAATGTATACCCTGCCTCTTTGGCCTGAGTTAAGCGTTCAAGCCATCCCAGATTTTGAGGAAGGGCTTTTTCGTATAGCCCAAAACGAAAATCCTGATAATTCATTTACACCTGTTTGGCAGTCACGTTCTGTCCATAATTATTAAATACTTCAACTGCTTCTTTCACCTGCGCTTCGTTGAGCAGTACCGGGTTCCCTACAGATTTTGCTACCAGATAGGTTTTTGCTGCGTCTTCCAGATACACCGCTGCATAGAGAGCTTCTTTGAGTGTCTTTCCAACGGTGACAACCCCATGATTCTTAAGAATTACCGCAAGGCTATCCCCAATATTTTCAACTGTCTCAATGCCCATCTGCAGGCTGGCCGCAGAACTAAACGGAGCTACATTAACCGCACCTTTCGTAGCATTCGGTAATGTTGTAACTGCACAAGGCAGCTCATCAGCTACCAAACCTACCGCTGTTGCATAGACTTGGTGGGTATGTATTACTGCATTAACCCAAGGCATATTTTTGTAAATATAAACCAGGGCAACAGTATCTACTGATGGCCTAAGACAACCTTCAATTACATTTTCCTCTGAATCAACAATCAGAAGGTCACTCCCACTCATGCCCTCGTAAGACATCCCTGAAGGGGTTACCAGAATATTTCCCGAATTCAGCCTAACACTGACATTCCCTCCTGATAAAGCAATTAGCCTATATTCTTTAAGCGTAAGAGCTGCAGAAATTACATCTCTCTTTTCCTGTTCAAACACAAAGACCTCCCGCCCTTTATTGCTAAAGAACTTTTATGTAATCCTTTTCTGGAAATTCATGAACGAAGCAATCTGTAACGTAAGTCCGTTCGGGCAATATAATGAGAATATTGACAAAATCTTCACTAACCGAAAAACAAGCATGGTGCCAAACCCCAGGATTAAGAGAAACAAAAGTTCCCTGGGGAACATAAAAAACTTCAAACTGGTTATAGGGGACTTCTCCTGCAACCGTTGCCGGAGCAACATGCATGAGCACATCACCATCAAGAGGCAGTACTCCCTCGGATGTTAAATTATGATATTCAGAGACATTGATAATCTGCTCTCGTTTACCAACCCGATTTACTGAAAACATGGGAACATTTGATTTACCCAGCCGTAATGGAACAATATCACGATAAAATTCAATAGGCAGTATGCCAATTTTGACTGTATCAGGATCAATCATGGAGTGGTAATATCCATATTTCTGAAATTCCTCAACAGATAATTGTTTAGATTTGAGTTCCTTCATTTTGTTTCCTCCTTTTATTAAAATCCAGCAATATCCTGTGCTAAACCAAAAAGGCACAATTCAGAAGCACATCCACCCTTTGACAAAGCACAAATTTGGTAGGTCATATCAGCAAAGTGCTCCGGAAGCAGAGCCAAACTATCATCCCACTCAAAATCTTCCAACCCAATTGAAGCGCCCTGAAAACCAGTATTGGCTCCTCCCGGAACCAGCAGAGTCACTCCAATTCCTTCCGGCCGTAATTCTGTATACAAACATTTTGAGAAAGCATTTACTGCAGCTTTAGCAGCTGAGTAAACAGACCATCCCGGCCAGGACCGGCGGTCACAAACACTAGAAACATTAATGATCTTTCCTGATTTCTGTTTTTTGAATTGGGGAACAAACGTTCTGCAGCTCATGATGGTGCTTTTGACATTCAAATCAAAAATTTTCTGAATTATCTCATCATCCATTTCTTCAATAGGGGCTACTTTTAGTGCTCCTCCGGCAAAGTTGATCAGAAAATCAACCTGACTAAAAGTATCCATACAGATTTTCAGAGCTTTTTCGAATGTTTCTTTTTTGGTAACATCCCCTACAATCGCTCTAACAACAGACCCTGCTGCCTCACAATTTTTTACAGTATCAGATAAGCCTGCTTCATTTATATCAATTAAAACCAGCTTACATTGATCTTTAGCTGCAAACAACTCTGCTGTAGCTTTAGCAAATCCGGAAGCAACTCCTGAAATAACCGCAACTTTCCCCTTTAATAATTCTGCCATATAACTCTCCTTTTTTTGGCTATTATACAATTGCCTTTTACTTTTTAGGTTTTTGCAATTGTCATATTTACCAATATTCTTTTAAACTGCTGATAGCAGATTTAAATCTATTAAATTTTTCTCTATACGATTGTGTCGCTTTATAATCTGGTTCGTAAATCGCTGAAACAGTGCTCATCTTTTCCGCCGCTTCCTTTAGATTTCTATGTACACCTGCAACAACAGAGGCACACATAGCTGCACCCAAAGCCCCTATTTCATTTACAGAAGAAACTTCAACCGGTAATTGAAGACAATCCGCATACATCTGAACCCAAGTCGCTGCCCTGGCCGGTCCGCCTGCCAGTCTCACCTTTTTAATACCACTGTATCCATCAAGCAATTTTTCTATATGCAGCATGGCAGAAAAGACTACCCCTTCATAAATGGACCTGATAAGATGGGCGCGAGTATGCCAGCCGTTTAAACCCAGAAAACAGGCTTTGTATTTAGACCCCACATTTGAACTGAATAGATAGGGCAGAAAAATTATTTCACTTTCATCCGGTTTTATTGAATCTACCAAACCGTTACAATATTCGTAGATATTGGATCCGTTCAGTTCAATACTATTTTTCTTCTCTATCAAAATAGTATTTAGAAACCATTCTAAATTACTTGCAGATGTGGCACTGCCCTCCATAACTAGATACAAATTATCTATGGGAAACAAGCTGTTCATGAAAATATCTTTTTTTAACAACGGCTCGTCCGACAAATATTCATTTATTGTCCAAGTTCCTGCTATACAGCTGAGAGTATCAGTAGTTGTTACTCCTGTAGCCAGGCAGCAAGCATGAATATCAAACAACCCTCCTGCAACAGGGGTTCCTTCAGCCAATCCTGTTAAAGAGGCTGCTTCCTTGGAAATTGTCCCGCAAAGATCTGTTGCTCCTTTTATCGGCGGTAACAAACACATGTATTCATCAATTCCAAAAAGCTCCAGAACACTCCGATCATAGACTGCTTTGTTTATGTCCATTGTACTTGTGCCCGAGTAATCAGACAGTTCTCCCCAAACTTCATTGGTTAATCTATACCTGATATAATCTTTGCACATAAGCAGCCATCTGGATTTTTTCAGAATTCCAGGCTTGTTTTTTTTAAACCATGCCAGTAGTGCAACCGGTTGAGCGGCCCAGATCGATTGACAGGTTAAAGGAAACACCTTCTCAAAAGTGCCATCCTGGTACCAGTTTTCAACAATTTTATTTGCCCTGGTATCGGTAGATACAATTCCATCACAAACAGGCTCACCCTTTTCATCAATTAAGATCATTCCATTACCATATCCAGTTACCGAAAGTCCAACAATTTCTCCAGGGTTGATGCCGCTTTTTTCAAGGACTGCCCTTACCGCTCTTGCATTTGCTTGCCAGAGCTCTTCAATATTTCGTTCAGTATATCCGAATTGGGGAAACAGCATTTCTGTTTTCTGAGTGGAAACAGCTATCTCAGATCCCTTATAATCGAAAATAGCTGCTTTTGTAACAGTCCCGCCATTATCTAGTCCAAGTAAAAATGACATCGCCACATCCTCCTCGTGTAACTAATTTTATAACATATTCTACTCATTTGTCAAATATAAACTCATTTTTTATATTTGAGATTACCTAAAAACATCAATCTCACGGAATGATTGTTCTTTCAAAAATACTAACCCTGAAAAACTTTTAACTGCAATAATAATTCAGCGGTTTGGTCATGAGTTATTTTATCTTGACTGTGATATTTCTGTTACCCGAAGAAATTTTAAAATCACCTGATTAAGTTCAGCACCCCTACAGCAGTAGGTTCGTCTATGATCAGAATATCCACCACCCCGGTACAGAGTCCCCCAACAATTGAAGAAAGTTTATGCTGCCCCGAAACAATAGCGAGGCAGGTTTTTACACCTTTCAGAACATCAGGTGTTATTCCGATAGTTCGCTGATACATAGGGTTTTCAATAAATTGACCGTTAATAGTAAAAAAACGGGCGCATATATCACCTACTGCTTTCAAAGAAAGTTCCACTTTTTCCTCAAAGTTCAGGGAAAGGTGTTCAGCAACACTGTCCAAACTTTTTACAGGAGGAGCTCCTATGGAAATAATAGCTATTTCAACTTTTTCCCACAACTCAAGTATATTTTTCATTGCGGTACTATTCATATATAAATCATAATCCTCTTTTATTTGAGGAAAGGCAGGCGCATGTATAAATACAGGATCACCGTTCAGTTTCCCTGCAAACAAGCGGACAACTTCATTCATCTGGTAACGAGTCATGTTCTGCAGGCTGCCGCCTATCAAAGGAACAACCCGCAGCTTCTCCAGGAGTGCCACAGAAGAATAATCATGCATAAACTGATAACAAGTCTGACCCCACGCCATACCGATAAGATCGCCGCTCTTAACAATGCTATTAAATACTTCTACAGCTTTTCTTATCACCAGCTGCAGTAAGATTTCCTGATCCTGTACCGAAGTGGAAACAATATAGCAATTTTGTAAATCAAATTTCTTTTCAAACTGCGCGGCAAGCTCATGATTGCCTCCCATGGGATTACGAACACTAATTTCCACTATTTCATTTTTCCGGGCTTCTTTAAGAATTAACGAAATAGACGACCGGGAAACCTTAACCTGATGTGCAATTTCATCCTGTTTCAGTCCCTCTATGTAGTACATTTTAGCTACATTCACCATTAATTCAACATCGTATTTGAACCCCATAGACATCTCCTTTACTCAGGGAAATCTATCATAACGTTTTTTATAACTTTCGTCAAATTGTGATATCAGCTCAATATCTGTACTACTGCAGCTTCATCTGTAATAAGTATACCAGTCCTGCTTCCAAAGCTGCTTTTATTGAATAGAACACACCACACGGTCGTAATGGCCATTGAACGCGGAAAATTACATCTTTCTCTGGTAAATTGTATCTTTCATCACCGAGCCGAAGATGTGGTAAAAAGAGGAAGGAAGGGATGAAATCCTCAATCTCCCAACTTCTCCTCATCCCCTATATTATCCGTGACAGTGTTAATTTAATATTATATGATATATATAGCTATATTCCACCAAGAGGGTTTTTATGAATAGTTTACTTTATAGAATTCTATGTGTTGATGATGATCAGATGATACTCACACTCTATAGTAGCATCTTCAAAATGTTAAAAACAAAATTTGGGCAGGAACCTCAACTAAAAGAAAAAACATTTAAAACTACAACCTGCACTAACGGAAATGATGCAATCGAGGCTGTGAAAACCTCAAAAATATCCGATGAAACCTTTTCCATCGCTTTTATTGATATTAATATGCCTGGCGGCAAGAATGGCTATGAAACAGCTAGAGAAATCAGAACTATTGATAAAAGTATTGAAATTGTAATTGTTACCGGTGAGGGGATTGGTGAAGTAACTAGCAAATTGAATAAGGTCAGTCAGGAACATAAATTATTTTTTCTGAGAAAACCTTTTCAAATGCAGGAATTCAGACAACTTGCTCTGACTTTAGCTGAAAAATGGGAATATCATACTCTTAATATCGAACTCATCAAAAAGCTTAAAAACAAGATTCAAACAACACATCAGGAATTGGAGACCGTAAAAGATAACTATCGGGAAATCATTGAGAATACAAAAGACCTCATTCAAATCATCAATATTGACGGTTCCTTTGAATTTGTTAACCCGGCATGGGAACAAACCCTTGATTATACACAGATTGATAGAGAGAAAATAGATTTTTACCATATTGTTGTTGATAGTGAATTAGAAAAAGTAAAACAAGTTGTACATGATTTACAGAATGGGCTAAAGGTAAATACAATTGAAACATGCCTGAAATCTAAATCAGGTAATTTGGTCTTCGTAGAAGCAAATATTGTACCCCGAAAAAGTGAAGGAAATTATATAGGAGCTAGTTTTTTCTTTAGGGATATTACCTATAAAAAGAGCATTGAAAAAGCACTAACTCTTTCCGAACAAAACCTTCGTGAGGTTTTTCCCAGAATAATAAAATCTTTATCATCAACAGTTGAAATCCGTGATGTGTATACAGCCGGACACCAGACCAGGGTTGCTAATTTAGCGCAGCAGATAGCACAAACCATGAGCCTGCCAAGTGATGAAATTGAGGGCATTTATATTGCTGGTTTGTTACACGATATAGGAAAGATTGCTATCCCTGCTGAAATCTTAAGCAAACCGAGTAAATTGCTGGATTTAGAATTTTCTCTTATAAAAACTCATGTCGTCGTTGGCTATGAAATCATTAAACAGATCCAATTCCCCTGGCCGGTAGATACCTATTTATTACAGCACCATGAACGCAACGATGGATCCGGGTATCCAAACGGAACAAAAAAGGAAGATATTCTTTTAGGTTCAGCAATTCTCATTGTAGCTGATGTAGTCGAGGCAATATCTTCACACCGTCCCTATCGCCCTGCTTTAGGAATAGATTTTGCAATCTCAGAAATAAGTAAAAATAAGGGTATATTATATGATGTAAACGTCGTTGAAGCATGCCTTACAGTTTTACAGGATGAAAATTTCAGCTTTTAGGATTAACAAAGACTTAGACTTTGGGGGAGCGAACAGCGTATGGCTCACAACACAATCAAATCCAGTTATGCCAGACTATCCGACAGGTTAAATCGTTTTCCACAAGGGGCACCCCCCTCTGAACTATTGTTTAAAATTTTATCAATGCTCTTTAGTGAGAAAGAGGCCAATCTGGTTTCTCTACTTCCTATTAGACCATTTACCGCAAAAAAAGCAAGCCGGATGTGGAAGATGGACATAAACAGCAGCCAGAAAGTGTTGGATAAATTGGCAGGGCGAAGCATTTTGGTTGATATCGAGCAGAATGGTGAGACTGTTTATGCTCTTCCACCGCCTATGGCAGGTTTTTTTGAGTTCTCCTTAATGCGCATACGGAATGATATTGATCAGAAGGTTTTAAGTGAGCTGTTTTATGAATATATGAATGTTGAAGAAGATTTTATAAAAGAATTATTTACTCTGGGAGAGACTCAACTAGGACGTGTTTTTGTAAATGAATCTGCTTTATCCAATGAAAATGCCTTGTACGTTCTCGATTATGAACGAGCAACAGAGGTGATAAATAGTGCTACTCACATCGGTGTCGGGCTTTGTTATTGCCGTCACAAAATGTCTCACCTGGATAAAGCCTGTGATGCTCCCCAGGATATATGCATGACCTTTAACAATGTAGCGGCATCACTTACGAAAAACGATATGATCGCAAGCAAAAAGGAGCTTGCTGATCTTACTGTCAAACAAGGAGAGACCTGGATTACCGAGATGAGCAACAAAGAACTCAAAGAACTTATGAAACTCTCCGAGTGACAGGGTCTAGGATAAATTGTACTGTGCGCGTACGTTTATTGTAGAAATATTATCTATATATAGATATACTCATATTATAAAGATTTCAAAACAGCAGTTTCCCGGGAGAAGCCATGATTGAAAACTTTCGGCAGTTACAGTCAGAAATTGTACAAAGATTACTTCCTCTTAATCCGGATAAAATAGTATTATTCGGTAGTTACGCATACGGTAATCCAGATGATGAGAGCGATATAGATCTTTTTCTGATGAAATCGATTCCGAGAGAACAGTCCAGAAACTATATTTTACAAGCCAGAAAAAGGCTGCGGGATTTGGTGTTTTTGTATCATATCGGATTTGATATTTTAACTGCACCGGAAGAATTCATTACCAGACGACAAGACACTTTTTACCAGGAAGACATTCTTAAAAAAGGAAAAGTACTGTATGCCAAATAAACACAGCGCACAGGAATGGCTGATTGTTGCAGAACACGACCTTTCAGCTGCCAAGGTTCTGTACAAAGATGACCACTACACTGATACCATTGGCATGCTTCTTCAACAGTCTTTGGAAAAAATGTTAAAATCTGTTTTGGCATATAATAATAAACCAATAAAGAAAAGTCATGATTTGCTGGAAATTTATTCTCTTATTAACCTGTCTCTCATGGAAGAAGTTGAACTGGATATTCTGGAACTGGCAACAGGGTTCTTTCAGGAAAACAGATATCCAAATGCCTTTTACTCCTTACCCGCAAAAAGTGAAATCAAGAAAGTGCTTGCTCTAGCTGAAAAACTTCTCAACAGAATTGCTCAAAACCTAACTATTGATATGTGATTCAGCACCAAATTCTTTTAGCATAAAAAAAGGATCCTCAAGTCGCTAAATAATAACGATTTAAAGATCCCTTTATGTGCCGCCGAACAGAATTGAACTGTTGACACGAGGATTTTCAGACGTGCCTGCGCCGTAATTTCTTGTAATACAAATCAACGATTTGTAACGTAATTCTAAATCATGTATATAATTATGTCAACACAAAGAAACCTGTTGCAACAGCTGGTAATTGTATGCAGCTTTCATTTTTGGTCACGTTTTAGTTACACCACACAAACCTGCGTTTTTACGGTGATAGGTGTCTAGATGTTCAGACTGGTTGAAGATAGATCGACGCCCAGTCGCTGAAGGATCTCTGTCTCTTTCTGCGAGATCTCTGAGACGCTAGGCTGATCATTCCCACACTTGACCAGATACACATTTCTGACTATATCGATAATATCACCGGGACTGAATTCTGAACTCATCTGCTGTGCAGCCAGAGCATGAACCAATTTGTAGAAGAGCATCAGGCTGATGTGATTGAGAAATGCCCAAGCTGCCATACCCTCTTTTGTCTGCTGGTAACATACTCCTAGTCGTACCGTGTTCTTCAGGTAGTCAAAGCAATTCTCTATCTCCCATCTCCCTTTATAGGAAGTATATATTTCTTGAGCATCGACATCGATATTGCTGTAGAACGAGAACATCCCGATTCGTGTTTTTCCCTCAAAGGATTCCCGCGAATACTCACCATAATCGGCAGCGATTTTCTTCAGATACTGTTTCTCCTTCAGCAGTTTTCTTTCATTATCCTGGAAGGTGTACACATAATGACCAGAGATCCCCACAGCCTTTCGGCTATACCAGATCGGCCTGTCATGGTAGATGAAGAATCCATCGAATTTCTTCGTACCCGGGAGTGAAGCGAACTCATCATCGATCATCTTGGTATTGGACTGTAACGGCAGAATGTAGCTCAACCCCACCGAATCAAGATAACGGGTATTCTTCTTGGAATAGAATCCCTTATCGCCGATTACCGTGACGTTCTGCACGCCGGATTCCCTGACTGCCTGCTCGAAGGAACTCTTGTCAGTGATATTTCCCGGTAACAGGCGATAGTAACAAGGGGTATGGGTCTCCTTGGCAAACAGATAGAGAAGATTCACCTGAGTGGTCCGTCGTTTGCCGTGATTATAGCCTTTGCGGGCATAGCTATCTGCCGCAGCAGAAAAAATGTTAGTTCCGTCAAAGAGAATCGTAGCATCTTTCGGGACAAACTCCTGCATGAACGATATCATCCGATCCTGCTGTTCTCCTAGCTGTTTCATGAACGTGTGATAGCTTCGTTCACCCAGGGTGAGCTCTGGATAGACCCTCTTGAATATAGAGCGTTCAAAGAGTGTTTTTGCATTGGTAGAGGTGCAGTGATGAGAAAGCCGGAGCAGGGCAAGTGTGTAGATCTTTTGATAGTCCTTTGGAAAATGATGCTTCAGAAAAGAGATGATACTGTTCCCTGCAAGTTGAGAAAATAGTTCATAGATGCCGTATTCGGTTAACCTGATTACCGGTGAGGGGGCCATAAGAGACTGTCCATAACGGTTAGGAACGAACCCGTCCCGAAGAGTGATCTTACCGATTACCTTGCCGGTTTTCTTGCGCGCCCCTTTACGTTTTGGATCATAGACCGAATAGGTCTGATAGACATAATAGTACTTCCCTCCCTGGAGGGAATGGATCTCACAGGATCCGAATCCTGTGGGTTTGAGCCGTTTGATCTCTTCTGGAATAGCCATGTTGCCACCTAATATATAACCGTATAATTACGGTTATATATTACCATAAACAAGGGTGATATGCAACGCTAAATTAAGGCATTTAAGACTATAGGAAAAGAAATTTTTAGATTATGTGAAGTAAGGATTGCATAAGGACTTGAATCGGATAGGGAAAGAGCTATTCTATGGATATTGAGCGAGTTATTGTATCACCGTAAAACCGCAGGTTTGTGTGTTACACTAATATATATGTAACCTTATCGGTGAAAATAGCAATTTAATCTACAAATACAAAATCCGGATGCGCCGAAATATACACTCCTAGAATAACGGTAACATTAATGATAACAGTTGAAATAGGATAAGTCTCTCAACATATTATTTATTATCAGCCCTACTCTCATCCCAGCCAGATTCGAACATTATAATCACTACTAATTCTCGTTTTCACCAGAGAAACTACATCTTACTCTTATTCTTACTCATGATGTACTGTACAGCTTTCCGATATCGCAGACTCCAATGAGAAATATCTAGCAATACGATTTTAATAAAAACAGCAGAAAGCATAACACTCAATACATATGGCAGAATGCTAAGTATTAACTTTACTGTTGTGATTGATGTGGCAGGGTTTTCGCAAAACCATAATGCCATTGCAATGAGTAAAAAAACCGTAACATCCCAGAACAACATTTTTTTACCTGAATAGAGTGAGGACAATTTGTGTCCAAAAATTTTACCACATTTCAAAGCTTGAACAAGAGAGTGAACCCCCACACTAGGAACTATGAGATTAATAGGCTCTTTCTTAATCAAATCCCAAGAGCAATTGTATCCTTGTTGGCTAGAAGGGAAATTATTAGTCAACGAACAACCAGGTAGAGTATAGTCCTTCACACGAAGCACTCGTCGAAATAAGCTTCTACATCTTAAAACTGGAGGAAAATATTTTCCATCCACGCGCCCAAATCGACGTGAAAGTCCAAAACATGTCCTAACTTTACACAAGTCTTCAGCAAGAATATTCACATCCTTACGCAGTTCATTAAGACTCTCAATCCGTCTAAAATCCCCATTTGAACGCATTTCAGTCAATATTTCATTTATTTCATTTTTGGCAGTAAGTTCAATTTTTGGTATACGAATTAAACTGGCATGAGCAAAGGATTGAAACACTTCATTTCCAAATCCTTTAGACTTTGTCACGGTAATTGTACTTTCTCCAATTTCAACACGACATGCCAACAATGCAAGCAGGCTCAATTGTCTCAAGGATAAACTAGTAGCAGGCTCATCAGTTTTCTTCTTTGGTTGCCGAATGGATAACTCAGCAAGATCCTCTGGAGACACTTCTATTTCATAATCTCCCGCTATGATTTTCACTTTGTTTTTCAACATCAATGCCGAGGATGTAACTCTTTCAAGAATATCCGGTGTATAGTTAATTCGAGCAAGGGAAATAAGCTCGATACAGATTGACGCAAAAAGAAGTAAGTATTCTAATAAATCCAGATATGTTGGGTTTGTGATTTCCACATCCAGAAAATCTTTTCGGTAAATAGTGAAGTTTATAAGTTGCCTAGAAACTTTATGAAGTTTGCGTTTCCCTTTCTCGAAAACTAATAGCTGCGAACGGTAAGGAAACTCTTGGAAGGCTTCTTTACTACATACATATTGAAGATGCTGACCGAGATGGTCGTCAAGTGCACGGCAGATTCCTTGCCATGTAACTACTGTTTTATTGTATCGACTCAAACCTCCCTTTAACCTTTCACGAAGATATCTCACTTCAAGTAAAAATTGAGATTGTTGTGCATCTTGTGGCAAGTTCAGCTGATCCACTAGGTATGAGAACCGCGAACATGAATAACGACGATCAATATTTTTGGTTTTTAGCCTCCACATGAAAAGCTGTAAAAATGCATGTACTCCTTGGTGAGGCTTACTTTTTAGGAAATTTTCACACTCAATCTGTGATTCAAAAAGAAGTGTCTCAAGCAATTTTGCAAGCATTTCTGCAATATCATATTTTTCGTACCCGATTGTCAAATCATTAATTACATGTGATCCACTAAGAGATCGACCAATTGTTCGAAAGACCACTGTACTCAACTTTTCATCAACAAGAAGATTCTTTGGACTTATAAGTGGTGCTCTCCCTGTAATTTGGTGAAAATAACATGCTTTTCGATAGATTTCAGTTACAAGAATACAAGCCTTAGTAACAGATACATCTTTCAATGAGAAATCAGCAGAATCAAGTTCGTGATAGTGATTATCTGTTTTGTATTCGATACTGAACTCTTCTTTGCTACTATCATAAAACAAAGTTGGATTGGGTAGTATCTTCTTAATATCAAAATCTTCTATAATTGCCTTAAAAGTATCAAAATCAATTGGGATAAAATCGTAAAACCTTCTAAAAGGAATGAGTTCTAAGTAATCGTACTGTCCATTATTATTCATACTCTTAAACAGAAAACACTCATGATACCGATCTATCTCCTTGTGCTGTTTCGCGAATTCTTCATCAGAATGAAGACCATACTGCATAATCCTGGAAAGAGATTTCAACATACATTGTTTTAGTTCTCTGTCTGAAATGCACTCATACAATGACTTAAGATTTTGAACTTCTGCTAACCCTGCAGAAGAACGTTTTTCAAAAAGCATTCTCGATATAAGTGAAATAGTCAATTTTTTGAATGCTAGATGTTCAGTCATGAGCTTAATAAGATTGTTGAAAACTTCTCCTTTATCATCAGCTGTTATCAGAAGTTCACAAGCTACAGGTATAACCAGCACACTCCA
>CAZMOX010000023.1:0-25929 GCA_964567895.1 uncultured Spirochaetales bacterium
GCAGCACTATTTCCGGGAATTCTTCAACAAGGTGAGAGTAAAACAGGATATTCATGATCAAAACTCCATAGTTTCAGTAGGATTTTCTATTATTTTTGCTTATCGATATGTATCTCATCGCACGCAGATGATATTCTCTGCTGCAGTATTTATTGGGGTAGTAACTCTCATGAATGGATAACGTCTATAACTATTTTACCTTTTGCATGACCCTTCTCTACAAAGCTATGGGCATCAGAAATTTGATCTAAAGTATATCTGCTCCTTCCTGCGTCCTGATCCAAGTGAGGAAATTTCCTTTACACGATAGCTATGATGAATACTGCAGTAAAACAGGCAACAAAAGTTCCAATCATCACACCCAGTGTCTTTGAATATCCTTTTGGGTCAATCTCTCCATTTGCATCCATCTTCTTGATTATAGGGAAGAGCTTCCAGAAAAAAGAGAGTATTGATAGAATTAGTGCGCCTACAGCTGCAAGCTGAGTAACCCATTCTCCTGTTATGATGATCACAATCAGTAGTACAATGAAAATGAGTTTTGTACCGGCAACCCAGAATACAAGATAACGGATTAATTCATGAATTTCCTTATGCTCTTTTGATTTTTCCCATGCATTGAATACACCCATTCCATTCCCGCGTTTAGTCCCAGGTGTAAAGTAGAGCATCAATACATTCAGGCTTTCGAGGCAAATAAAGACAATCATGGCAATAGTTAATATGTTCACATTTATTCTCCAAAATTTTAGATAACATTTTATTCTGTGGTACGGTAATTATTGCATGGGAAATCCTTAAAATGCAAATGCTTGTCAACTAAGTTATAGTTCCTCATCTTCCTGAGGCTTCACTCACATCTACGGCAATTACCTTAATTCCTTCATCTATGAGTCGTTTGAGAAGGATCTGCCCCATAGTCCCTACTCCCACAAGTCCGACCATATTTTTGTATTTACTGTTACTTGTATCTTGTGTTTTCATGTATTTTTTCCTATGTATTCTTCTCTAAGTCAATTTTATTTATATATTATAGAGTCGACTCTTTAAAATTGTCAAACATTATATATTTGATAAACAATAGCGAGTAACCAGAGACTCCTGGCTACCCGCCGTGAAAACAGCACCATTACCTGAGCCAATTTCATAAATCCAAGAATAAAACTTCATTTTATTCCAAGGTAGCTTGATCCAAATCAAAGATTTGGATTTATCAAAATTAATAATTTTGGAAGCACCTCATCTACTTAATTCTTTTTTTACCTGCTTAATATGCTTACTAAGTTCCTTCCCGTGGTTTCTCTGATCCAATTGAGCCTTTTGAGACCTTCTCCTGTCGAGATAGGCAAACTCCTTTTTGAGTTTTAGATAACTTTGGAACCGATTCTGTGTGAGTGTCTCATTCTCAAGAGCCTCCCGAACAGCACACCCCGGCTCTCTCTCGTGCCGGCAATCACGAAATCGGCAATTTCCCGCAAGCTTCTCAATCTCATCAAAAACCTGCTTCAGACCCTCTTTGCCATCCTCCTCATCACCCCAAAGCTGCAATTCCCGCATGCCGGGAGTATCAACTACCATTCCACCATCAGGAAGAATTATCAACTCACGAAATGTCGTTGTATGACGGCCACGGCTGCCGTGTCGATTTACTTCATTTACCTCAAGACGATCAGATGCTGAGAGTGCATTAATTATTGTTGATTTTCCAACACCTGACGATCCAATAAATGCTACAGTTTTTCCCGGCATTATATATTTACTAACCTGCTCCAATCCCCTTTGCTGACTTGCACTGAGGATAAACACATCGACACCGATTACAATTTCCTCAACCTCAAGCAGCCGTGCCGCAACATCGCTGCAGAGATCAGCTTTATTCAAAAGAATTACCGGGACTGCCCCGCTCTCCCATGCAACGGATAAAAATCGTTCGATACGGCTTATTCTAAAATTCTGATCCAGGCCAATAACGATGAATATCGTATTGATATTCGCTGCAATCACTTGCTCTTCCGTTATAGAACCCGGTACTTTGCGGCTAAAGGCACTCTTTCGTGAAAGCAGCGCATGAATCACTGCCTTTTTTTCATTCGGGAACTTCTCAACTACTACCCAGTCTCCCACCGTGGGAAATTGGCTCTTATGATCTGTCCCGAATCTGAATTTTCCTGTGACTTCACAGATGAATTCACCTGTGTCATCACATGCTGTATATTTCTCTCTATTTTCACGAAATATCCTTAATGGAGAATATCCCTGTTCCTTATAATGGCTGAAGTTCTGTTCAAAGTATGAATCCCAGCCTAGTTTTGTTAATTGCATTTCCAGATCACTCCTAAAGTGTCCGCAGGTCTTCGACGAGCTTTATACTCCATCAAATTCCTTCGGAAATTCTACTGTCCCACTACTCCCTGATAAAGCACCTTCAATAAGCTCAATTGCCATGAAAGCCTCATCAGGGGCTGCAAAGGGACATTCTATGTGCCATTCTGACGCTTTCCGAAATCCAAACTTTGGGTAGTAATCTGAATGCCCAAGTACGATAACGGAAGAAAACCCCAGTCCTAACGCAACAGAGAGTCCTTTTCTAATCAAAAGTCCACCTATCCCTTTTTTCTGAAAGGTTGGCAATACTGCCAATGGGGCAAGTGATAAGGTCTCTGTAGTCTGTTCACCAAGAATTCTGATTTTTGAAAACAGGATATGCCCTACTATATTTTCATCAAGTATTGCCACGAGTGATAGTTCAGATACAAAGTTTTTACCTGCCCTGATTCTCTCAATAAGTCTGCTCTCATCATCCTGCTTAAAGGCCTCTTTATTAACGGTAAAGACCTCCTGGTGATCCTCTATTGTTTCATTTCTTATTATTATATCCATAATGAATCCTCCTCCCATTTCAACAGGGGTTTACGAATATCCATGAAGTTTGTTGTGCAAACTTTTGATCAGGGCGACCCCTTAATGAACACTCTGTTCTATTGATATAGTTAATGTGGTTTGATTTTTTTGCAATCAGCTTTGGGGGATTGTGACCGAATCCCCGCTGATCATTTATTTATACAATCTCTTTCATGAAGTTACAGCATACACCTAATTTTCGGAAAATACCAGAAAAATTCACTCAGCGTATGTATCGATGACCTTCACTTTGATGGTTATGCATTGCTCATGATTATAACACAAGTTTTAGAAGGATTAACTGAGAAATATGTAAAAAAACCGCCCCGGATAGTTCCAGGACGGCTATTATTTATTGTGAAGTATTACAGAATACTATTTCAGTTCTTTTTTCTTTTGTGTCAGCAGTGACACTACTATAAGTGTCAGGAAACTGAGCGGAATTGAAATGATTGCCGGATTATCCAGCCCAAAAAGCGCTTTTTCGACTGCAAAACCATATCTCTCAAACATACTTGGAGAGAGAAGGATGATAGTGAGTGCAGATACCATACCCACCAGAATTGAGGCTACAATACCTTTAGCAGTGGTCTTCTTCCAGAAAAGCATCATGATGATTGCAGGGAAATTAGCTGAAGCAGCTATTGCAAAAGCCCAGCCTACAAGGAAAGAGACATTCATACCCTTGAAAAGAATACCAAGAAGGATAGCTATAACGCCAACTACAATTGCGGTAATCTTACCAATTTTTACCCGAGTATTATCAGAGATTGTTTTTTTACGAAAGATACTCCTCATCATATCATGTGCAACAGCACCCGAAGAGGCTACGATAAGTCCTGATACTGTACCGAGAACCGTCGCAAAAGCAATTGCTGAAATAATGGAAAAAAGAAACACACCGAATGCCTTTGCGAGAAGTGGGGCACTCATATTACTGCTCTGAACATCCAGAACTCCATTCACCATAGCTCCGAATCCAATATACATGGTCAGAATATAGAAAAATCCAATTGCTGTAATGGCCAGAATAGTTGATTTTCTAGCTGCTTTTGGACTGGGAACGGTATAGTACCTAATAAGTACATGCGGCAGAGCTGCTGTACCAAAAAAGAGAGCAATCATCAGGGATACGAAGTTCATTTTTGAAAGCGGGGTTGAGCCCTTATCCACCTTGAATTTGAGGCCGGGACGCATAAGCTCACTGCCCTCTGTGGGATCCTGATACCAGAGAGCAACAGAATCATCACCAGATTTAAAGTTAATTTGGTGAAATCTGATTACTTCACTACTTTCAATAGTTTCAAGATATTTAAAGGGTCCAAGAGCTCCGGTTGAATCTACTTCTTCGCCATTAACAATAATGTTACTTAAATGTCCAACCGCATAAAATGCTCCTTCTTCTTTGGGTAATCCGTTGTAGAGTGTTCTGCCATCAGCAGTATTAGTTACGGTCAGGGTCTCTTTTAAAACGGCTTTCCCATCATCAACTTCTACAGCCCACCAGCGTTCAACACCGTCTTTGTTCAGTTTAACCATGTTATGGCTGTCATCAGCAAACTCGCCGGTAATAGTATACCCATCCTGATCAACAGCAGTCACCCTCTCGCCGCTCATAGTCCCGGTAAGGGTAATAAATTCATGGTAATCATCTGCAGGAGTCGTATCGAGACCTTTATTCAGGATTGAGATTACCAGAACCAGTGAAAAGACTATCAGTAAAGAACCTTTAATAAACTGTACATAGGTTGTTGCCTTCATTCCAGCTGTTGCTACAATAAAGATCACAATGGATCCTACGAAAATAACCCCAACATAATGCGGGAAGCCAAGTAGTGGAGTTACCAATGCACCGGCACCTACCATCTGAGGAATAAGATAGAATACAGAGACAACCAGTGTACTAATTCCGGCCATTAACCTGATTGCAGGATAGTTAAATTTTGAATCCAGTGCATCTGCAAAGGTGAATTTACCAAGCCGTTTCAATGGTTCTGCAATTACGAATAGTGCGACAATCCAACCAGCCAGATAACCGATTGAATAGAGAAATCCATCGTAACCGGCTACTGCGATCATTCCGCAGATACCGAGGAACGAAGCGGCTGACAGATAATCGCCGGCAAACGCTATACCATTCACCTGCCAGGGGATGGTTCCACCGGCAGCAAAATATCCTTTGGAAGAGCTTGACTGACGTGAAAAATAGATGGATATTCCTATAACGGAAATAACAATAACCGAGAAGAGTACTGTTGCAAGTATTGATGGTGTGTAAATCATTATTTCTTCTCCCCTGAGTCAGATCCTGCAGCAGCCAAGGCTTCCAGTTCATCCTCTTTTTTTGTACAGAAAGCGTTATATATCAATCCCATGATTATTGCAGTCAGAATAAGTGCAAACCCGTAGGTTACGGCAAGATTTAATCCTAACAATACTTTTACCTTCATAAGCTGCGGCGCAAATGTATTTATCAATACAAATCCTGCAAAAAGCACTCCGTAAACTGCAAAAAAACGAAGCCCTAACTTTGTCTTGTACGCTGATGCAGCCGGATCTTCATTAACCTCAACTGCTGGTCCATGTTCCATAGTTCCCCCTAAATGTTCACCTCTAATCAATGTTTTCTTATTTTTTATAAAATTAGCACATTATACGAATAGTAAAAAGACTAAATTATTCACAGGCAGGTGATTCCTGAATAATATCCGCCAAATGTTCGGGAATTTCCTGAAAAACCTGCTGTTCCTCTATGAGTTTAACGGTAATCCAATCCAGTGAAACCGGCTCTCCCCCATCACACCGATCAATAGCCCAAGCCAGTGCCCGATAGGCCCGGCGATACTCAATACGTTTCTCATCGGTCACATCTGTGCATTTGAAAAGGATCGTCAATTCTCTTTGGGCGGTAATTCCCCCAATGAGAGTAAACTCATTCTCTATAGGAAGATGAATATCATGATGATATCCCCGCTCCCCTTCATGATAGTTTGGAAGGATCCCAAGATAGAGCGTTGAATCAGAAACTCCGGCTTTGAGCAAAATCCCGCCGGTTGCGGTGATGCTGCCGGGAGTAAGTATAGCTGTCAGCGTCTTATGAAGCTTATCTCCTGTAATTGGCTTGCGATTGAGGACAAATCGGTCGATTCCCTCTTCTGGATTCAGTAGTGACTCTTTACCTGAGTCTGATAAGGATTCCCGGGATGATTGTGATTTATGATATTGTCGACTCAATTTTTTCAGTAGTTTCTTCATGTAATAATCTCAGGGGACAGTATCTCATGATATATCCCCTGAGGCAATCAAGTTTAACCCTTTAT
This sequence comes from uncultured Spirochaetales bacterium, assembly GCA_964567895.1. Taxonomy (GTDB): domain Bacteria; phylum Spirochaetota; class Spirochaetia; order JABMQR01; family JABMQR01; genus JABMQR01. The sequence continues at coordinate 6,222 of CAZMOX010000023.1, forward strand.
TATTTTCTTCCCGCTGCTCCATGCTTTGCCAATACATTCCCCTCGGGAATAATATGAATTATTGCGAAAGACATGGGGTCAGACCCCATTATTTATCAAACAAATCATCGACATCTACACCAAGCCCCGGATAGATAAAAGACTGCGCCCTGGCTCCTGAGAGAAAAATATCATCTTCTTCAAATTCTCTCTCTTTAAAGGCGTAGATCATTACTTTTCCCCCTTTTGGGTCGACAATCCAGCACTCGCCCACGCCACTTTCCATATAGAGTCCAAGTTTCCTGATACGGTCCTTACTGGCGGTTGAGGGAGAGAGTATCTCCACAACCAGGGAGGGAGTCCCCATATACTTGTCTTTTGCATTTATATCCTTCATATAGTCGCAAAGCACCATAATATCCGGTTGAACAATATTGATATCATCCTCATTCTCTTCCCGCAGCAGTTTTATCTGCTGACGAATCAGTTCAATATCCAGCGGTGCAACAAAGGCATCACAGGTCTCATGATCTTTGAAGAATGATCGAAATTCATCATTGATATTACTTAGAACCCGCTGATGAGTGAAGCTGGGAGAAGCCAGTAAGAAAACTTCACCATCAATCAGCTCATAACGATTCTCACTATTCTCAGTCATTTCCATAAACTGCTGATAGGTAACATATGTATCGGGATGTTTCTTAGGACTGGTTCCATAACTGGGAAATGGCTCACCGGCTTCATAGCCGTCACTGTTACGCGGATAATAGAGCAGCATAGCGCGCTTTTTCCCGTTCTTAGTAATTATGACATTTTCTACTTTGCAGAGTTTAAGATACTTGCCAAAATTATTCTGAACCTCTGTGGTTGAAACATACATGGGGAACCCTCCATCACTTACCTAAACTTAATCATAATAATATTATTTTAGCTACTATACAGGATTATACCACATACTTAGCTAATTTTAAATTATTTTAGGGAAAGTAATGGGATATCCAGAAATAGGGAGGTGTCTGACCCCATTACTTACCCATATAGAGCCTGAATTGCCTTAGGTGGTCTTTAGTTGTGATTATGGAGAACTGGGGTCTGACCCCTTTTCCCATCCCTATCTCCCTCCGACTCTATACATAGAAGTAGACAGACACCACATGACAGGCACTGCCGATAAGAACGAAAATGTGGAAAATTGCATGATTAAGCGGGATTTTCTTGATCATATAGATGACCGCTCCAACTGTATAGGAGACACCACCGGCAATCAGCCAGAAAAGTCCCTCTGCCGGCAGACTATTCATGAGGGGTTTAATGAAAAAGACGACCAGCCACCCCATCATCACATACATGATAGTCGAGAGAAGATTATATTTTCCGGTAAAAAACAGCTTCAGGATAATTCCGGTCAACGCGATTCCCCAGGAGATCCCAAAAATCACCCAGCCAACCGTACCGTTCAAGGTAACAATGGTAAATGGCGTATAAGATCCAGCTATTAGTATATAGATTGATGAATGGTCAATAACCTTGAGTCTTTTGCGCAATTCAGGTCTTTTGGAATTATGATAGGTGGTTGACGCTGCATAAAGAAGCATTAGACTGGCACCAAAAATAGTGAAACTGACTATGTGCCATACATTTCCATGCAAAGAGGCCCGGACAACCAGCAGCACCAAGGCTGCTATGCTTGCAATGAAGCCGACAGCATGTGAGACAACGTTTATACGCTCCTCAACAGGTGAATAATATTTGACTTCAGTACTCTTTGCCATGCAGTTCACATCCTTACACTCTTTTCTCACCCTACGGGTAGTTAGTGGATTGAAACGCTTTTTCAAAGAATTATCAAGAGGTCTCTCTTCCAATTTCAAACTATTATATGCGGTTTAAAGATTAACCTTAGAGTAAGAGATACCTTTCATTGTTTTAGAAAATTCAGGGGGAAATTTTTACACAAAACGTCACATATAATTGACATTAGCCACGTATAATAGTATTATTGATTATGCTTCCATAAGGAGTTCAGCAGTGCCAGTAAGTGGTAAAGAAATGTTAAAGAGATATAAGAAAGCGGGATGGATTGTAGTAAGGCAAAAAGGAAGTCATGTTAGAGTGGAGAAAGGATCTGATGCTGAGACTATTCCTTTACATAGTAAAGATTTAGGAAAGGGTTTAGAGAGAAAACTGTTAAATAAGTTGGAGGAGGTAGGATGAAATATCATTTTAGAGTTTACGAAGAAGAAAGTGGTTATTGGGGAGAATGCCTTGAGATCGAGAGCTGCCACTCTCAGGGGAATACTCTACCTGAACTTAAAAACATGTTAAAAGAAGCACTGGACTTAACCTTGGATGAACCTGCTGGTTCAAATATGGTATTTCCCATGCCTGATTCTAAGTATGATGATAATGAGGACTTATTAAGCATACTGGTTGACAATAGTATTGCCTTTGCATTGTTAGTTCGACAGAATAGAATTTCAAAACGAATGACTCAGGCAGAAGCGCAGAATGCAATGGGTCTACCGAATAGAACCAGTTATACAAGGTTAGAGTCTAAGGGTAATCCTACGTTTTCAACAATCGAGAAGTTATTAAATGCTTTCCCTGATTTTCCTCTAGGAGAATGTTTGCCTATTAATCCTACAAGTAAACCTCGATTATAAATCTAATACATATTTCCATTAAAAAGAACTTCCGGTAATGAAAGGTATCAATACCCGGACATAAGCATAGCTTATGTCTTAGGCAAGCCCTGGACCCAGAACCGCTTTGGCGGTTCTATTCCGCTGAAAACTGCGAAGCTGTTTAAGGGGCAGGGGTATGTTTTGGGATTGCCCGTGAAAAATAAACACAGAGAACCGAGCGTTTTTCTCTTGACAACCAGTACTTTGTATCATATAGTACCTATTACATAGTACTGAATCCAGGAGAGATTATGCAGGAGTGGATACGGCAATTCAGAAAGGGATTACTCGAATTATGCATCCTTAATTTATTAAGGAGAAAAGAGAGTTACGGGTATGAAATCGTACACAAACTCAAGGGTATAGAAGAACTTTCTTTAACTGAAAGCACCCTCTATCCTATTCTTGCCCGATTAGGAAAAGATGGGCATTTACAGGTACGTTCAGTCCCTTCATCCAACGGTCCACCGAGAAGATATTTCTCACTAACCGCAGCCGGAAAAACGTATCTGGAAAGCCTAAATAATTACTGGGGCAATCTTAAATACGCAATTGATGGTTTGATCAGTACATAAACCGAAGAGGAGAAGCAGATGATAAGCAAAGAGGCAAAGAAACCAATAATCAAATACCTGAAATCCGTAAAATGGAATATTCGGGATAAAAATCGGGCAGAACAGCAGGAACTGCTGAGATCTTTGGAAGAGCATATATATGAGGCCCTGGATGCAAGATTTTCCATTAGTCCTGCGAAAGGTGAGGTTCAGAGTGTAATCGATGAAATGGAGACACCAGAATCATTTCAAAGCAATACATCAAAAAAAACACCAACATATACAGACAGGCAGCTGGGGAAATGGGCTTTAATCCTGGTCATCAGCGGAGTCGTAATACCTCTTCTGATCATCGTAATCGCTGGACTCTCAGGTATAGATTTAGGAAATATTGCTATTCTATTAGGAATTTTTCTGGTAATTGTTGGTTTGGCAGTCGGCATAGTGGGACGTAGATCACCATTGGGAAAGGCAGCAATTATAACTTCAGCAATTATTATAGTAGGACTTTCCATTGTACTTCCGTTCGGATCGGTAACATACAGCAGCAGTGAATCCTCTATTACAACAACAGAATATACTGAATCTGAACAACAAAAAAAATAGCATCACCTGAAAAGAGAGCGGTGGGGGTCTGAACCCATCGCTACTGATTTCTTACCACTTTCAGAAAAGCCTGCATATTCTCAACGGGAATATCCATCGGCATGGCGTGTGTGGGAGCCGCTATGTAACCTCCGGCAGTTCACCAACAAAATACAGACAAGTCGTCGACTCAATGAATACTAGTTCGAAGAATTTTACTTGATATACCCCAGCCACTTCTTCTGTCTCTCCAGCATCACATCCACCAGCTCTTCAACCCTTCTCCATTCAGTCACCAGCGGATTCACCAGAATAGCCTGTTTTACCAGTTCTTTATCCCCGGTGATTGCGGCATCGGCGGTAAGATCGTAGACTCCGGTATAGTTCCTGAGCAGGGCTCCAAATGCTTTCGGGTATTCAGGAAATGCAATGCCTTCCACTCCTGATGCATCTACCATCGCCGGAACTTCCACTGCAACATCTACAGGCAAGCCGGGAATACAGCCATTATTAGGAATGTTCACGGCAACTTCTTCATACTGCGTATTCGTAACGATTCCCTCAATCATGAAAATCGCTCTTTCATGTTTCTCCATACTGATCACAGGATTCACATTGGCAAGTGCATGTTTATAGAATGCAAAGAAATCAACTATCCCCTTATGATCCACTGCATCATATGCCCAGGGAATGTATTCTCCCAGATGACTGTCGACAGTAATCGGAAAGAGATGAAACTGATCCAGCAGCACCTTGAACAGACCCCGGTCAGCCCAGGGTTTAACCTTGGACAATCCTGCGGTGAATCGTTCCCGGGAACCTTCAGTTTCCGGAATAGTACCTGTTTTCTGAACATACTCCCAAATAGAGCTATAGCCAGGCTCATTCTCAAAGAACGCCGGTGCCTTGCTCAGGATATCCGGATAGGCATCTTTACCGGAATCTTTATATGCTGCATTGACTAATACACTAAAATGGTTCAGCCCTGCCGATCTAAGACTAAGGTTTTCGAAAGGAGTCTCCAGGATTGATGGGAGGTAGCGCTCGAGTGATGCTACCTCATGGCACATTCCATAGAATTTTATTCCGGGGAATTTACGATGAACTGCGGTAGTAATCGCCGTCATTGGATTGGAGTAGCAAAAAATATGAGCATCCGGACAGATTTCAACTGCATCATCGCAAATTTCTAAAATAGGCGGGATGATTCTCAGGGCATGGAACAACCCTCCCGGACCTCCATTCTCACCATATACCTGGCGTATCCCATATTGCTGAGGAACATTCCAGTCCTCCTCCCACAGTGAAAATCTGTCACCGATCTCTATTGATATCAGTACAAAATCTGCATCTTTTAATGCTTCCTGCCTGTCAGTGGTTGCACTAAGAGAGAATGAGAGATTATTTGCTTCAATATGCTTTTGAGCAGTATCGTAGACTACTCCCAAGGCTTCAGGATTAATATCCATAAGTGCTATCTCGGCACCCGCAAGAACCTCGCTTTGAAACATATCCCCTAACATACCATAGCCGAATTGAGCGCTGCCTGCGCCGAATAGTGCAATTTTCATTTTGACCTCACTTTGGAAGAACTGTTCTAATTACTAGTTATTAGAGAAAGTCACATTGTGTCAAGATTGGGGAAAGGGGGTCTGACCCCATCTTCAATTAAAAATGCAAAAAAGCATAAAAAATTAAAATACCCGGAGAATACTTTTCATTACTGTTAGGAGTAAATGCTCAAATAACCGGGGGCGCTCTATATGGACAATATATTATTGAAAGAAAAAAACCTTGTCGTACCACTAATGGGAATCAATGGCATACATCAATCTGACACAACAATATGGCAAAACCTGACCGATGCCGGGACTCAATATAAGACGATAAAAGAACTGGTAACAAAATATCAACCTGACGGGATGTTCGCTATGATGGATCTTGCCGTAGAGGCGGAAGCGCTTGGCCTGAAGATTTCCAAACAAGAGAATGAGACTCCCGCCGTATTGGAACATAGTGTATCGACAAAAGATGATGTAGATCAACTGCGAGCCCGTTGGAAAGGAATTTCCGGAAGAATGCCGGTTTTCATTGAGGTCGTGAAACGTATGGCAGCGGAACTGGATATATTGATTGGTGCACATGTGATAGGACCTTTTACGTTAGCGGGTGAATTGATGGGAGTAGGTGAACTAACCATGAATACCATACTGGATCCTGATTTTATTCATACTTGTCTTGATTTCTCAGTTGAGATAATTAGTGAATATACTCAGGCACTCTTTGCAGCAGGTGCCAATGTGGTATCAATTCTGGAGCCTACTGCCATGATGATATCATCTGACCATTTCAATGAGTTTTCAGCAAAACCATTCAGGAGAATTCTTGCAAATGTCAATAACAAACCGCTCATACTTCACATTTGCGGGAATACGACACACCTTATTGAATCCATGGGAAAAACCGGCGCAGCTGGGCTTAGTGTCGACTGGCAGGTCAATATGGCAGATAGCATAACCATGATCCCACAGGATGTAGCTCTAATCGGGAATCTTGATCCTGTTCAGGTATTTCTTAACGCAACACCCGATGAGGTAAAGGTTGCAACACGTGAGCTGAAAGAGACAATGAGAGGCAATAATAACTTCATTCTCAGCTCCGGCTGTGATTTACCTCTGGAGACTCCACCTGACAATTTAACAGCTTACATGAAAGCAGCAAGAGAGTAGAAGGGGGTCTGACCCCTTTTTCGGCCTTTGAACAGCAATTATCGTGCCCAGAAGCCTTGAGGTGCTGATTTGTGATTTGTTTCAGAAAGGGGGTCAGACCCCCGTTGTAATGTTCTGCTTCGGTCTGCTTAGCTCTATTCCAACCGTTATTTGTGGTCATAGATGGGATATACAAAAAGCACAGTTGCCTGAAAGGTCTGAAAATCCTTGTATCAACAGTTCTGTTCAGCGGCGCCTAAAACGGCCGGTTTCCTCGGAAATTGGCTTTTTTTATGCCCAATTAGCCAACATCGGCGTAATTTGAACCTATGATTCATACCCGTTATTTACAGCAGGATAGAACCTATATAGCTGGAAGATCTACAGGTTGTATAAAGGAAAAATAGGCAATTCTCAAAGCCTGGGAATATATTCAAACTGGTTTTGTCACTTCAAGTCAAAGAATCAGATCTGTCACTGACTAAAACTAACTTCAATTATTCTAATAATCTCTAGATTCATTCTGAGCAACCTCCAAATACTTCTTCAATATAGTATTGCTGTCATAATCAAAGAAAGTATCATGGTTTTCCTCTGCCCATTCCCGCAATTTTCCATCCAATTCTATGATTAATGATTTATGCTGCTCATTATTGATCAGGTTTGTCGTTTCATATGGATCCTTTACCAGATCATATAACTCTGAGATATCTTCCTTGTTCACCGTATACTTATACCTAGCAGTAACAAGTGATTTCGCAACATTCTTATGGAGATGTCCATACGTCTCACTGACAAAATAATCCCTTCTTTCCTTGAACTTTGATCTCTCAAGATCCAAAAGACTCTTGCCATCTGGTTTATGATCGAATTCCAGACCTGCGGCATTTAGGAGTGTTACCGGAACATCCAGATTGCTTACCAATGCATCAGTTACCTGAAAAGGTTTTACTTCCGTTGGATAGCGCATTGCGAGTGGGACTCTCATGACCTCTTCAACCATATAGCTAGCCTTATCAAATTTACCACCCTGACATGCTAATGCGTCACCATGATCTGCAGTCCACATCACCAAGGTGTTCTCACTTAAGCCTAGCTCCCTTAGCTTATCTAATATCATCCCTGCTGCATCATCAACCATTGTAATATGGGCATAGCATCTTGCTAAAAGTAATTGCCATGTCTCCCAAGGTATGGGATTTGGGTATATCAAGTTCTTATTCTCATCAGATATTCCTAAGTTATGCTCTTTTTTATAACAGCTCGGTTTATCTGCGAGGGGGGAGTTAAACGTTGGATACTCAGGAATCTCTGAAGGATCATACATATCGGCATATTCCTGGGTCACGAAATAGGGATCATGAGGACCCCAGAAATCGACTCTTAATGAGAAGGGTTTATCAGAAACCTCCTTAGCCAAGTCTTCTAGTTTATCACATGCTAGATTCGCTAAAAAAAAAGCTTCATGGCTCTCTTTGGGATTCAACATGATTCCAGATGCTTCCTCATTAGTCAACTCTTTATCTTGAACATAAATCTGCCCAGGAACCATGTCTAATCTCCAGGGATCCATTGTACATTCGATCATGATCTTAGGCTGTGAAAGACCTCTATCAGTTTTGTATTCTTCATACTCTTTAGTCAGATAGGGGTTCCCATATGATGGATAACAATATCCCTCACAACCATGATCATATGCAGTACCGCTACCGGCATGCCATTTGCCAAAGTAATAATTTTTGTAACCATCATCTTTTAAGATCTGCAGATAGCTTCTGTTTAATTTGGGAGCATTAACATCATTCAGTATCTCTCCATGTTTGTGTGAATACTGTCCTGACAGGATAGAGCATCTTGTAGGACCACAAAGAGGATTTGAAGAGTATGCACGGTTGAATTCCACTCCTTCAGATGCGAACTTCTTATAATTATTACGAATTATTTGAGGTCCCATATCCCAACCATGTCGATAGAACAATTGATGATCAGCCATAATAAATACTATGTTGGGTTTTTTCACTTTTAAGTCTCCTATTACTTCAAGTTTTTGCCATTATTTAATCTCTTCATTTATCTTTTCTCAAATTGTAACAAATTTAGGATCGGCAACATCTCCTGGATATGGGAGATCTATTATGACCTCATCCTTTATTTCCTTGATGGGAAAACCCGGCGCGGCTGGGCTTAGTGTCGACTGGCAAATCAATATAGCAGATAGCATAACCATGATCCCACAGGATGTAGCCCTAATCGGGAATATTGATCCTGTTCAGGTATTTCTCAACGCAACACCCGATGAGGTAAAGGTTGCAACACGTGAGCTGAAAGAGACAATGAGAGGCAATAATAACTTCATTCTCAGCTCCGGCTGTGATTTACCTCTGGAGACTCCACCTGACAATTTAACAGCTTACATGAAAGCAGCAAGAGAGTAGAAGGGGGTCTGACCCCTTTCCCGGCCTTAGAACAGTAATTATCGTGCCCAGAAGCCCTGAGGTGCTGATTTGTGATTTGTTTCAGGAAAGGGGTCAGACCCCCTTATGGCACTCCATATGCTGGAAAAAGTCCAGCTGAATGCATTAATATAGTTATAGGTTCCTTTCCCGCCCTTACCATAGTCCCAATTGGTTTGCTGTATTACTTCCGGGATAAAACCTTCAAAAGCTATTCCTACATCATGCCCCTTATATTGAAGCAACCTGTCAACTATAGAATTATAAAAAAAAGAACCAACTTTACTATAAAAATCATCAGCTAATTCATTTGCTAGTACTCTAAAAGATCGACTTAGATCGAAAAGGTAGCAATCAATATGGTTATTCTCAACAGATACATTACCCCATCCCGATGTTCGAAACTTGATATTATTCAGCAATGTTCCCGGTGCAAAAGGGACATCCCAGATATAGTACCAGCTAATGACATAATCTGCAGCTTTTTTTGCTGCATAGAGCCATTTTGAATCATTTGTTTTACTATACAAAGACAACATACTGGACAAAGTAATAATCCCGGACTCTTTATCTTCACAGGCAGAATCAAGTGACATGGAAGAATAAATCATTGGGTCAATACTCTGTTCAATTACATAGTTTCCTGCTGCTTTTGCTTTCTCAATATCAATCTCCAGCAGCAACGGTATAGCAATTGCTGTTGCATAGCCACGAGAATCGACCACGCCTCCTGCAGAATTAAATGAAAACGGTAGGTGTCCGTCATCATCTTGGAGAGAACAGATATATTCAGCGACAGCAGTAAAGGCACCCTTCCAAGCAGGGGATGGATTTACTTCATTCCTAACTGCATACAACAACGCCAAGGCTCCTTCACTCTGCCTTCTCAAAAAAAAAACTGCGAAGAGGTACTCCAAGAGCGCTTTCCCGCATCATACCCCTCCAGAAAGCAACTATTATGTAGTCCCTGATTAACCATGGTATCAATAACACTCTTCCCCATGCGGATATATTTTTCGTTAGCCAGCTCCCTTCCATACTGCAGACAGAATGCTGCATTAAGTAAATTCCTTCCTAAAAAACCAACCTCCAGCTGACATGTAGAAAGTGTTTGGGAAAAAGTCAGCAACTCTTTTCCGGCAAATCCAGAAACAGATTCAGAAGTGAAATAACAGAGATCGAAATAGTTTGCCATAATTGATTTCATTTTGCCGATAGTTAGCTTCGGAAAAATTGCTTTTGGAGAGTATTTACTATATGCAGTCCTGTTTAGTTGATCAATTTCAAGATTCAATGCCTTGGCTTCAGTACGAACAATAACAATATGAATAGTAATTGACTGATGAGAATTGAGCTTTCTAAATGAGTACTCCGGGATAAATGCATCTTGATTATTATAGCCGTTCTTCTTTTTATATGGAGCTGGATACTCAGCATAGGGATTTCTATATGAGGCTTTGGTAAAATCAGGTTGTTTTGAAAAACCAAGTGATCCAATATCTGTATCATCTATCTTCGAGGAAAAAACTTCCCCTTTCTGCTCTACACTTCGATTTGAATCATCAGTCTTGGGAAGATTCAGATTATAGAGATAAAAAGTTTCATAGGTACCGGAAACAATCATACCTGGAATAGATATCCGATCTTCTCTGAACATCCACTCTTTCCCGATATTTAGAGAGGGTGCTCCAGTTCCAGTAAATCGATTTCCCTTATACCATATCCCGGGAATAATAATTTCCGGATCTATCTCATTGATCCCAATCTCAACCAGTAAAGCTACGGGAAGAGACGGCGAATGATGCTTATAAGTAAGTACTCCTGTAATGTCTATTTTTCCACCATCATCTTCAACTGCAACATCAAGATTAAAGTCTTCACGCTGATACGCACAGTCATCATTATCAAGGTATTCAATACTATAGGTGATTTTTCCACTAGAGAGTTCCCGTACTGCTGCAATATCCTTCCCCAGATTATCCATACGTTCTCACTACCTCTATGAATGCTTCAATAGCGGATTCATAGGGATTTCTTGCAATATCGTAGAGACCTAAGTGAATCAGGAACTGTTCTGGTGCTCCCTCCTCTATTTTATAGTCCCAGTTAATCATATCGATCACAGGAAACCAGGTATATCCAACAATTTCAACCGCTTCCTTCTGCAATTCAAATAGTGCAGCAGTTGAATCTCTCAACCATTCAGCCTTCTCCTTTATGCTGCCATACACACTTGTTTCAGTTATCATTATAGGAATTTTGTACCTGATCCAGTAGTCTGCAACTCTTTGTTTAAACGATTCAGCACCCATTAAAACGGGTAATCGAATTGGTTCCAAAATATCAGCAGTGTTATCTTTAGTGGTAAATTCGGATATCGACCACTGAGGGTAAAAGTTAAGTCCCATAATATCGACTGATACAGGTGAATCGCTAAAAGATTCAACATCCGCATCTTTCCACCCATTTTGCATCAACCATGGATATAACACATGTCTGGTATCAATCTTTCCCATGATCATATCCCAATACAACCGCTGCTTTTCAGAATACAGATCAGCCGTCTCTTTTAATTCCGGGATTACGGTAAAACCATGAGAAGCAACTTCCACATGTACCGCTGTTTTTTTGTACTCCTGAAGTAAGCGGCATGTCTCCACAACCCCTTTTCCAATCTGTTTCATAATTGCAAGGAAAGAGCTGTCTCCTGTACCATACGGAGGCCATTCTCCTCTCAAACCACAAAATTCACATGCGGTATAGGGTTCATTATTCGGTGTCACATACATCAGTCTATCACCCAGTTTCTGTAATACAGCCTCTGTGAAATCGGCAATTCTTTTGGGATAGTCAGGATGCAGAAAAGAGTTTTCCAGCCAATCAGGAGTCCCATAGTGAACCAGATCCAGTATGGGCTCTATCCCCAACGACAGCATCTTATCAATAACACGTTCACTCCAGTCAAAATCAAATTTTCCTTGTGCCGGATTAGCCTTATACCAGGGAATCCCCCATCTTAAAGAGTTTATTGGAAGCGTTTTCAAGGTAGTAAGATCGCTCTCCCATAATTCATAATGATTTGTCAAATCGTATTCATCAAGTCTTTTTCCTGTTACAGGGTGAGGATGATTGATAAAAGTATTCTCTATCCCTCCAGCCCATAAAAAGGTATGCGGTTTTTTGATCATACTTATCCCTTCATGCCACTGAGGGCAACTCCTTTGATGAAAGTTTTCTGGGCAAAAAGATAAAATATCAAAATTGGTATAATTGATAGAACAGCTCCAGCCATAATTGGACCATGTTCCATTACATGCTCACCTGTAAAAAGCGCAAGCCCTACTGGCAGCGTCCTCATCTCCTGAGAAGTGGTAATTATCAATGGCCAAAGAAAATCATTCCAGTTGTACATGAAATGAAAGACTCCTAATGTAGTGAGAGCCGTTGTGGTAATCGGCAAGGCAATCTTAATATAGATTTTAAACTCACTCAGTCCTTCAATTCTGCCGGCATCAAGCAGGTCTTCAGGTACCGACAAAAAGAATTGTCTCATTAAGTATATCCCGAATGCATTTGTTATTCGCGGGATAATCATTCCCCAATAGGTATCAAGTCCATGCAGTTTATGCATCATGAGATAGAGCGGGATCATTACTATCTGAAAAGGAATCATCAATGTTGCCAGCACAAGGAAAAAAACAATATTTGAACCGGGAAAGCGAAGTTTAGCAAAGGCATATCCTGCCATACTGTCAAAAAAGAGTGAAATAATGGTAACACCACCGGCAAAGATCAAAGAATTTTTAACAAACGTAAAGAATGGAATTGCATTCAGCAAGAGTCCATATTGTTCAATTGTATATACTTCAGGAAAAAGTTTTGCTGGTTTGCCTAAAATTAATGACTCGGGCTTTAAAGACGTTAAAGCAATCCAAAGGATGGGAAATATCATAATTAGTGCAACAATAATCAGGAGTACCATCAGTAGACTGGAGACCAGCTTTGGGGTTCGTGCAATCATACCTCAATCTCCCTCTGCATAAATTTTTTAACCTGGAAAATAGTGATTAATAGAATAAGTATAAACAGGATTGACGAAAGGGCTGAAGCATACCCGATTTTAAATAGAGTAAATCCCTGATAATAGATGTAGTAAACCAGTACTTCAGTTTTGAAAAGGGGACCTCCCTTTGTCAGCACATAAATCTGGTCAAACACCTGAAATGAACTTATTATATTCGTGATAATTACAAACGAGAGACTCGGCAGCAGTAATGGCAGAGTTATTCGGAAAAATGTATGAATTCTCCCGGATCCATCAATTGCCGCTGCTTCATAGTAGGTATCTGATATACTTTTTAATCCGGCAAGCAAGATAACCATACTAAAACCAATCTGTTTCCAGAGGCTGATTCCAATTACCGTCGGCATGGCAAGTTTAGTATTCTGTAATAGGGGTACTGATTTTAAACCTATGGATTCCAACACTCCAAAAATAATTCCAATATTAGGGTCAAGTATGTAGCGCCATCCAATAGCCACTATGGCCATAGAAGTAATCGCAGGAAGGAAATAGATTGCCTGGAACAATTTAACTGCTACCTGCATCTTGCGATCCAACAGTACTGCTAAAAACAGGGCAATTATAGTTAATAAAGGTACATAGCCGAGAGTAAAATAGCAAGTATTCCACAGAGCTCCCCAAAAGCGGCTATCCTGGAATATATGAGTATAATTAGAAAATGCGGCAAACTCCCTGACTCCTTTCAGCAGATTGTAGTCAAGAAAGCTGAGGTATATTGAATTGATAATAGGGAAAATTACAAAAACAGATAATGCAATAACACTGGGGGCTACCATCATTATCCCACTCGCCTGTTTTCGCCTCTCTAAACTATAACGCATTTACTCCCTACTCCTTCCACACTCCAAAAACTACAGGGTCTACTATATTATACAAGACCCCAATGCTGCATAACACAACATTGGGGATTGCATCTTAACTTTATTGCTTAATCCTGCAGTATTGCATTCAAAGCGACATGTGCATCAGCCAAAGCGGTTTTTGCATCTTTTAAACCTCTGGTAATAGTTTCATACAAAGGAATCATAACCTCTTCTTCAATCTGTCCGGCCTTCGTCTGTCCTGCCATATAAGTTTTCGCAAATTCTGCCGATTCGATAAAATAGGTAAGATTTTCATTCTTTAACAACTCTGCATCTGCCGTCATATCTACTCTAGTCGGGGGGAAGGCTGTTGTTTTGGCCCAATACTGCTGATTGTCATAGCTATTCCAGTACTCCATAAAGGACCATGCTGCATCTTTCACCTTTGAATCTTTGTTCATAACCATTGCGGTATCGCCACCCCAGGTTACACGGCCTGCAGGACCGGCTGGCAATAAAGCTATACCTAAATCTATTCCAGCATTCGTAAAACCATTAATTGCCCACGGACCATTCCATTCCATGGATGCTTTTCCAGCAGCAAACACATTGTCCGATTCCTGTCCTGTCAAACCCAGTGGTGATACTGACATATCAACAAAAGCTCTCTGGATCAATTCAGCTGCGGCAAGAGCTTCTGGAGAATCCAATCCACTTTTCCCGTCCGCGGTGACAATTTCAGCACCAGCTGCCCAGAAAAAAACAGGCATCATTGGTACGGTAGCTTTTACACCTATAGACTGAGGATAGCGTACTACATTGCCATTTGAATCTTTAACAAGTAATTTTCCCCACGCCTGCAGTAACTCTGTATAATTTGCCGGGGGATTTTCCGGATCCAGTCCGGCTTCCCGAAAATGTTCCTTATTATAATACATAACCATACTGGCAAAAGCCATTGGTACTCCATAGAGTTTTCCACCATAAGATGCTCCCTGAATCATTCCGGGAACCAGATCTGCTTTATCCAGCAATGTACTCGCATCAAGATAGGCATCTAACGGCTCCAGTCTATTAGCGTCGGCAAATTCTGGAACACGCGAGAGAGAGAAACCCATCAGATCAGGTCCGTTTCCAGCTACAAGTGCGGGCATAAGTTTCTGGAAAAGAGAGTCCCATGGCATAATTTCCATAGCTATATCAGTATCTGCATTTTCAGCATTGAACTGATCAACTAGGAATTCTACCACCGGTCTGTCCGGTCCTGTATATCCATTCCAAAAAACTACCTCAGCAGATCCTGCACTAGCTTCTTCCTGTCCCGATGCGGTTATAATCCCAACCGATACAAGCAGTAAAGTTATTACTGTTAAAAGTAATAGTTTCTTTTTCATAACTGTCTCCTTTCATATCATGTTTTTATGATATTTTTAATTTTATATCATGTTAAGTCGATTCATATCAACTGTCAACGAATATTTATCAGGTTTTTTCGATATTTTCTCTATTTACATACTTTTCTATCAATATTCGGCTTGTTCATATTATGTTTATATGATATTATTGCTCCATGGAACATAAAATATTATTAACAAACAATGAAAATTCTCCTATCGTAATACGAGCCTTGAATTCGGAATTACGGCGTAAAATGCTTCAGCTCCTTAGCAGTAAAGAGTTGAACATAAATGATATAGCAGAAAATCTGAATATTCCACAATCAACCTGCACTACAAATATAAAGCTTCTGGAAGAGGCGAACCTTATTACAGTTACCCACAAACCAGCAAAAAATGGAGCTCAGAAGCTATGTTCTGCTTCCTGCGCTGAAGTTGTTATACCGATATTTGATGCCAAAGAGCAAAAAGACGACTCTTTCGTAGAGACCGAAATGCCAATCGGGCTATACACCAACTTCTCGGCTGCCCCCCCATGCGGGTTGCTGTCAGAGAAAAACGTAATTGGCTATTATGATGATAAACATGCATTTTTAAATCCCAACAGAGCCACTGCCCAGCTCATTTGGTTTCAAACCGGATTTCTTGAATATAAATTCCCTATGAATATACCTCCTCACAAAAAGGTAAAAGCTATCTCAGTTATAGCTGAAGTATGTTCTGAATTCCCCGGTCACAACAGCAAGTGGCCTTCAGATATAACTTTATGGATAAATGATCATGAAGTTGGAACCTGGACCAGCCCTGGAGATATGGGTGGCAAGCGTGGCCATCTAACTCCTTCATGGTGGAGCTCTAAAGATACTCAGTTTGGCTTCAGAAAGATTTGGAAAACTACAAATCAAGGTAGCTATATCGATAGCATGCGTTCTTCTCATATCACCTTGGATGATCTGGATATCCTTTCTTATGATAGTTTTACTATTCGTATTGGCTTAAAAGCAGATTCACAAAACCAAGGCGGCTTGAATATTTTTGGCAGGAAATTTGGAAATTACGAAAATGATATGTTGCTGAGAGTTGATTTGGAATAAAGAAGGGGGTCTGACCCCTTTTTTGGTTACATCACCCCCATGGGCATTAGGTTACTGCCCTCCCCGTGGCTTCGCACAATTTGTTACCTCCTCATACTCACAGTTCCGTTCCGTGCCGGTGGTTACCCGTTACACGTGCTGGATTGTCCAGTATGCTTATATTAGCTTTGCTTAGCGCACACATAGTTAATCCTTATGTTACTAAATATAAGTCTTAACTACTACTCCGTTTTTTCCGGGCAGGATCAAATGAGCCCAATTTGACAGGCAGGATCCTGAATTAAAACAAAGTTTAATTACCGGTAATAATTCAGATAAAACCTAAAAAGAGGATCGGATATTCTGTAGTATGTTCCTGTCTTTTCAATGATCCCTGTCTGCATGAGTTTTTCAAAAACTTTTCCAATAGTTCTTGATGTCCTGCCGGTTTTTGCAATAAATGTTTTTGATTGGGGTTTTTCGATTGTTTCCATTTTTGCCAGTTCTGATAGTATTTTTTCTTCTGATCCTGAAAATCCCTGTATCTGTGTTTCATATCTGCGTTCACGGTTATTAAGTATTTGTTTTAACGAGTTGTTTATCATATCTTTGGTGATTTCTAAATTATCATAGGTATCCATTATTTGCTGACAGACAATATTTACCGGTTCGGGTATTCTATTCAGAAGATTCTGTAAATATACTGCTTCATCATAAGCTATATGAATATTTTTCGTTGAAAAACGCTCATTCATATAAACATGATATTCATTATACGGAATTGGGGGAATCTCAATATCTACTCCCCATGAATAAAAGGGCGCACTGGGCAATGAAAAGATATCACTTAAAAGATGCCGTTTTGAACCCATCAAAATTACGGGCATATTATCCATTTCCTGAAATACAGAGCGGAAAAGGGTCTCGGCCTCATCAACACTGACAATGTCCTGAAATTCATCAATAACAATCAACACAGGGATTTTTTTTGAAATCCCGGATAAAAGCTGGAATATATAAAAGATACTATATTCTTTTTTATCTGCTGATATGCCCAAAGATATTGAGGGATTCCCTGTTATGGAATCTATTGATACTTCAGGTTTTAGCATGAATAGAAATGTTTTTATATTCTCAAAGATATTCCTTACAGGAAATGATTCATTAAATGATCTTTCAAATGAATTCATCAAACGTCCAATAATGGAATTTAAGCTTTTTACCCCCATAAGATCAGCAAAAAAAACAAAGGACTTTTTATGCTGCTTTATGAAATCTTCTATCACTACATTTTTTAGTAATGATGTTTTACCAAAATTACGTGGTGCATAAACAACGACATTGTCTTTATTTTCTATATAATGAAGAAGCTGGTCCTTCTCTTTTTTAACCCAACTTCACCAATAATAAAAACAAATCCTTGCAGGACGATACCTTAATAATTTTTGTGGTCACTACAGTATTAAGAAACACTGGAAACCCTTCCAATATTCCCTTTCAGATTGAAAATGTTGTAAATCTTCATATGTTCAGTCTCAGGTTTTGTACAAGTTCTCATAACTCTATACCTAAGTTCTCCATCCTCTGTTTGCTCCTTCAAAGACAGTGTTAATCGGGTGTGAGTACTCAAGACATTTCTGATGGTAGCCCACTTTCTCTGGTCATTGTTTTTCCTCAGTCTGTATTCAATAATATGGAGAATATGGTAGGCAAGAACCGAGATGAACATATGTGTATCAACTCGATCTTCCTTCTGGTGAAAGTTTGGCCTGAGTCCAAGATAGGATTTCATTGTCAGCCAGGAATATTCAATATTTCCGAGCATGATATAGATTTCCCATATCTTCTCATCAGAAAGATCTGTTCTGTCTGTTCTCAGGACATATGAACCTTCGTCCTTTTGCTGTTCATCATATGTATTCTCTTTCTTTACCCATTTTATAGTAACTGCTTTTACTGTTGGATCAGAAGATTTTTTATCTTTTTCGGGAATAACTTCCACATCATACAGTTTTGACGCCGATGGATATTTCTCTTTCAATCGACCGATCATTTCAATAACTTTCTGATATCTTTTCGTTCCCCGTTTCTTAGTGAGACCGGAACAAAAGTAAGTAAGTCTTTCGACAAATAGATCTTCAACACGGGTTCGCATAGACTGTTCTTTTGCGGTCTTTTTCCTGCTTTTGCACAGGATATAGGCTTCATTTTCTACATCAAATCTTTTGATCTCTACTTCAGTGTCCCCATCTTTATCTTTCCTAACGGCTTTCATATCAGAGAAGTCTTTTTTAAAGGGAACACCGCCACGGTTTACCACTATGTAGTGGTATTCATTAGCTTTCAGCCATTTCAAGTTATCATCTGTAGCGATACCTGCATCCATCACAATAGTTTTATCGCTGCCCTCAGACAGATTTTTTTCCATTGATTTTATCATATTCGGCAGTGTAGCGGCCTCAGACTGGTTCCCGGGGAATAATTCACTGTATTTTGCAAATCCTAGCTCATCGACTATCATCCCCATTGTCACGAGTCTACAGTCAGATCTTTTTTCCTTTGATCTGCCGTATTGAGCCTTTGGATTCCCCCATGCCTGTCCTTCAAAATATGAGTTCGTCAGATCAAAAAAGAACAGATTTTCTTCCAATGAAAACAGGTTTTTTTCTTTTTCTGTCAAATGCTTTTCCAGGTCTTCTTTTATGCCGAAAAGAGAATCTCCTCCCCGGTAATAAGAGTTGAGCGATGACTTGTACGGCGATCCTGTTATCTCAAACAGGGAAGATCGGTGCTCTGCCCATTCTCTTGTGTATCTTTCACTTCCGGGGTCTACAAGTCGTCCGATTACAAGAGATTCGATAACTGGTATGGTTGTCTTAGGGATATTCATTTTTTTTAGGAAGCTGTTTATTTCCAGTTCATTCCAGATGGAATCGCATAAATATTCACCTCCAAAGCTTCTCGACTCTGATGCTTCTAGGGAATTTATATCAATATTTCTAAAATCGGTGACCCTGGAGTCTTTGTTCTCTTCTGCTCTTTTATCAAATATCTTGGAAGCGGTACTTCTGGCTACTTTTTCAAAATCCAGAGGTAGGTTTTCAAAGCTCTTCTGACCTGTCAGGATATCTTCAATCCTTCTGGCAAGGGATTTGTACAGAGTAGGATCAATATCAAGTTTTCCAAGATTCAAGACAAACTTCTGTCTTGGTCCATTATCACCTCTTACACTCTCTACAAGGTGGAGATATTCATATTTTTTTCTACCCGGCCCATGGCTCTTGGTTACTTTTTTAATATACATGTCATGATGTTATCATAGAATTGGATAAGAAGCAATAAGAAAAACCCCGTGTGGGTCACTACGTAGATAGAACTGTGTCTATCC
>CAZMOX010000024.1:0-25577 GCA_964567895.1 uncultured Spirochaetales bacterium
AAATGGGCTCCCATGAGTTTGTTAAAGCCAACAATCGATTCAAACTGTTCCATGGTTTTTTCATAAGTTTCTTCATTCCGGATATCATAGCCGGCTGCAAAAATATGGCAGGTATCAATACAGACACCAACCCGTTCTTTCTGCTGAACAAGATCAATAATCTCTGCAATCTCTTCAAACGTTCTGCCCAGCGCTGATCCCTGTCCGGCTGTAGTCTCGATAACAGCGGCTACACCTTCAGTTTCACTGAGTGCCTGATCAATTCCCTCGGCAACAAAACGGATTGATTCCCCGGGTTCAACAAGTTTCAGGTGTGCTCCCGGATGGAAATTAAGGCGGTCCAGACCAAGTGACTGTACTCTCTGCAGTTCATGAATAAATGAATCAAGGCTTTTCTTCCGTTTCTCAGGATCAGGATTGCCCAGATTGATGAGATAGCTGTCGTGGGGAAGCACCTGGAAAGGTTCATATCCGCACAGTTTCATCTGATCTTTGAATTGCGTAATATCTTCCGGAGTCAGGGGTTTCGCCTGCCATTGCCTTTGATTTTTAGTGAAAAGAGCAAACGCTGTTGCACCAATCTGCTTAGCGTTAGCCGGGGCATTAAACACCCCTCCCGATGCACTTACATGTGCTCCGATATATTTCATAATATCCTCCTTATAGTAGGGAAACAGGAAGAATCTTGTTTCTCTCTCTCTTACACTCTCTCTTACTCCCCGGTTTTCAGCCTCTGCACTACACGCATTCTCAGTAATGTTTTCATCTTCTTTAATTGTACTGAGAATCCGGCTTTGAGGGAAGTATTTTAGCTGCCGGATGTGGTATTGATAGATTTATAGGGGTGAATTATACTCCTAACGATGAAAACAAGTTATTACGATACAGACGATTTAATTACCGCCCTTGCTACCCCCTGGGGAGAGAGTGCTCTTGCAGTAATCCGTACTTCAGGACAGGGCTGTATTGATACAATAGCGAAGTGCTTTTTACAGCAGGAAAAACTATGCAAGGCTGAAAGCGGGACTCTTCTGCATGGTTTTTTTATTGATCCGGAGACTCGGGAACATCTGGATGAAATAGTGGCAGCCGTATACCGTGCACCTTCCGGATATACCGGCCAGGAGAGTGTTGAAATCTTTTGTCACGGCAGTCTTCCCGGAATTCAGCGGATAATGGAAACTCTCCATGCAGCGGGATTCAGGGATGCGCGGCCGGGTGAATTTACCATGCGTGCTTTTATGAACGGAAAATTTGACCTTACCAGTGCCGAGGCCGTACAGGAAATTGTTTCTGCAAAATCAAAAAAGGCTCAGTCGCTTGCCTTAGGAAGACTTTCAGGAAATCTATTCCATGAAATTGATACTATTAAGCATGAGCTGGTTACTATTCTCAGCATGATTGAGGTGCAGCTGGATTATGCTGAAGATGACATAGAGGAATCAATTGAACTCCCTATAGACCAGATGCAGGATCTTGGAAAAAAAATAGAACAGCTTGCAGCAACATACAGTACGGGAAGACTCTACTCGGAAGGCGCCCGGATTGTCCTGGCCGGGAGAACCAATTCCGGAAAATCATCACTCTTTAATCTGTTTCTTAAGGAAGATAGATCAATCGTCTCTGATATCCATGGGACCACCCGTGATTATATAGAATCCTGGATCACCATTCAGGGGATTCCGGTAAAACTTTTTGATACTGCCGGTTATCGTGAATCAAAAGACAGCATTGAAGAGGAAGGAATTCGCCGAAGTGCTATGGTAGCGGAAGCGGCAGATCTTATTCTCTACCTGATTGATGGATCGCTGGGAGTTACAGAAGAGAATGAAAACGATTTAAAGCTGCTCACGCTTTCCGGAGAGGCTGAAATCATACTGGTGTGGAATAAATCAGATATTTCATCCAATGAACCTATTGCAGACAGTATCCCTGTCAGTGCGGTTAATGGTGCAGGATTCGGATTGCTTGAACAGAAAATTTTCACAAAACTCCTGGGGCCCGGAGCATCGGTTTCTCAAGATTCAGAAATTATGATAGACTCATTGCGCCAGAAAGAGCTTCTGGACAGGGCTGCTGAAAGCCTTTTTGCAGCTGTTAAAACACTGGAAGATAAGATGCCGCTTGATGTTATAGCACCGGAAATAAGTGATGCTATAGATGCGCTGGGTGAATTGACCGGAGAGATAACCTCTGCAGATATTCTGGACAAGGTATTCTCAGGATTCTGTGTCGGAAAGTAGCAACCGGGATTATAAAGGACAAAAGAGTATGGATTTTGATGCCATAGTAATTGGCGCAGGTCATGCAGGAATAGAAGCTTCTCTTGCGCTGGCAAGGCTGCAGTTTTCGACTCTGCTTATAACACAAAACCTCGATGCGATAGGAAGATTATCCTGTAATCCGGCAATTGGCGGTTTGTCAAAAGGAAATATAGTTCGTGAAATTGATGCGTTAGGCGGGCAGATGGGGCAGCTTATAGATTCCACAATGATTCAGTTTCGCATTCTCAATAAGCGCAGAGGTCCTGCGGTTCAGGCGCCCAGGGCTCAGTCAGATAAATTTGCTTACAATATGCTGGCAAAAGAGACGGTTGAGACGCAAAAGGATTTGACTCTTTTTCAGGATACTGTAGTGGATATTATCCTGAACAGTTCCGGTGCGGAGATAGCCGGTGTGGTCACTGAACGCGGCAGGAAAATTTATGCCCGTACAGTGATACTCACCACAGGGACCTTCATGGAAGGAAAAATATTTATAGGAGATTATGAACACCAGTCAGGTCGGCTTGGAGAACCTGCGGCTATCGGATTGGGAACAGCTCTCCGGGGGAAAGGATTTACCTTAGGCCGGATGAAAACAGGTACTCCTGCAAGAGTAAAAAAATCATCCCTGGATTTCAGCAAAATGTCAGAACAGCCGGGCGATCCAATTATGCAGCCATTCTCCTTTATGAATTCGCATGTCGAACGTCCATCAGTTCCCTGCTGGATTACCTATACCAATAATATCACCCATGCCATTATTTCTGAGAACATTAAACGATCCCCGCTCTTTGGAGGTAAAATCGTAGGTTCAGGACCAAGATACTGTCCCTCAATAGAGGATAAGGTAGTTCGGTTTTCGGATCGGGACCGGCATCAGATATTTGTTGAGCCGGAGGGAATTAATACTGAAGAGATGTACCTGAACGGGATATCATCTTCGCTGCCTGAAGATGTTCAGGAGGACTTTATCCACTCAATCCAGGGACTTGAATTTGCAGAAATTATGCGGCCCGGTTATGCGGTAGAGTATGACTATCTGGATCCGACACAGCTCTATCCCAGTCTGGAGACAAAAAAGATCAGCGGGTTGTTTATCGCAGGTCAGACTAATGGAACTTCAGGATATGAAGAGGCAGCGGGGCAGGGGCTTATTGCCGGAATAAATGCAGCCAGAAAACTGCAGAATCTTGAACCGCTTATTCTTTCACGTGCTGAGGCCTATATTGGTGTACTCATTGATGATCTTGTGACGAAAGGTACAGAGGAACCCTACAGAATGTTTACTTCACGTGCAGAATATCGGTTAAATCTTCGACACGATACAGCAGATCAGCGGCTTACCGGGAAAGGTTTTGACATCGGGCTCTGTTCGTCAGAGCGTATGGATAAACTGCGGGAAAAACAGCAGCAGGCTGATGATATTCGTGAACTTCTTGGTCAGCATGCAGCAGAGGGGAAGAACTGGCTGCATCATTTAAAGAGACCTGAAATAACTATTAAAAATGCTGCAGCGGTGATTCCTGAACTTGAAAAATTCTCGGAACCTGTTATGCGCAAAGTGGAGCTCGATATTAAGTATGCCGGTTATATTGAACGGCAGCAGAGACAGGTAAATCGTTTTAGCAAGATGGAACGTATAAAGATTCCGCGTGATTTTGACTTCTTCGCTGTTGAAGGGTTGTCGAATGAGTCAAAGGAAAAATTCAGTAAAATCCGGCCGCTTTCTGTTGGGCAGGCATCCAGGATATCAGGAGTGAGAAACTCCGATGTTGCCGTGCTTATGATTGTTCTCGGGAGGAGAAAAGCATGACAAAAACTCGGGAACCTTTATTGGAAAAAGGACTTATTCAGTTGGGGATAGATTATACCTCTGCACAAATTGATGCGCTTTCAGCGTATGTTGATGAAATACTCTTTTGGAATGCAAAATATAAACTGGTTGCCGTAAGCAGCAGGGATGAGATAATTACGCGCCATATTCTTGACTCACTTGCTCCGTTACCTATTCTGCTTGAAAGCATAAATACATTCGGAAGACCAGTGACTATTGCTGATGTTGGTTCAGGAAACGGGATGCCGGGAATTCCGCTCTCAATCTTTTTGCCTGACTGCAATGTTACGCTCATTGAGCGTTCAGGCAGGAGAGCCGGATTTCTGAGAAATGCCCTTGTTCAATGTGAAGCTGATCGGGTAAGAAATGCAGATGTACAGTTGGATATTATTGATAAGGATATTCATGATGTGGTTGGATCATTTGATGTGATAGTATTTAGAGCATTTCGTGCATTATCTGATGTATTGCGGGCTCTCAGTCGGATAACAAGTGCCGATGGACTGCTTTTTGCGTATAAAAGTCGTCTTGAGACTATTGAACAGGAGTTAGCCGGGGTTCCTGAAGCGCAGCTGGGTGGGTGGAAACGGGATATTATCTCTTATACTGTTCCAACCCTTGAACTTGAACGCCGGATTCTCTTGCTTAAGAAAATCTGATGCAATTAGGGTTCTGCTCCTTTAGAATCGCTTGGTATAGATATGACAATAGGGCGTACTTCCTTTCATATCATAATAGTGCTGATGATATAATTCAGCAGGCCAGAATATTCCTGATGGAACCAATTTTGTTGCAACGTTAACTCCCTTATTTTCAAGAATTGATATAAGCTTCTCTGCTGTCTCTTTTTCATGTTTGTTATTATAAAAGAGTACTGATAAGTATTGAGAACCGATATCCGGACCCTGTCCGTTTTTCTGTGACGGATCATGTGTTTCAAAGTAGAGTTTGGCAAGCTTTTCAAATGATGTATGTTCAGGATCGTATAGCACTTCAATAGCTTCAACATGACCTGTTGAACCTGTACAAACCTGTTCATAGGTCGGGAATTCTGTTTCACCTCCGGTATAACCTGCTGTGGTAAGAATTACCCTGTCTGACCTGTCGAAATGGTACTGTGTTCCCCAAAAACAACCTGATGCAAAGAGAGCCCGTTGAGTTCTGGCATAGTGAATGGAGAGTGAATTAACGCAGTGCCGGGTGTTTTTCGAAGTATATTTTTCACCGGTAAAAATATGACCCAAATGACCTCCGCAGGCTGTACAGGTTATTTCGGTTCTTCTTCCATCTGCATCAGGGCTTTCTGTTACCGTTCCCGGGATTCTGTCATCAAAACTTGGCCATCCGCATTGCGAAGAAAATTTACTTTCTGATCGATAGAGTGGTTTTCCGCATTTTCTGCATATATAGACACCCTCATCAAAATGGTTCCAGTATTCACCAGTGAAGGGGGTTTCGGTACCTTTATGTTCAATTATTTCTGATTCTTTTCGATTTAGCGGATGCAAGTGAATATTTTTCATAAACCGCCTCCAATTTGAATATACAAAAGAATTTCAAAACAGGCAAAAAAAAACCAGCTATTTGTTAGCCGGTTTTTTTTGGAAGAAATAGTTTAGTCGATGGGTTAGCTGAAAAGCGGTCCCAATGTGCTGCAAGCACGATAATCAGATCCTTCCACATCCATACCGAATGCATTCCACATACTTGGTCTGAAAATCTTGCTGCTGTCGACATTGTGCATATTAACCGGGATTCTCAACATCGCACAAAGAGTGATCAAATCTGCTCCAATATGCCCATAACTGATTGCACCATGATTTGCTCCCCAATTTGCCATTACCGAGTAGACATCTTTGAATTTCTCATTTCCTTCTACTGTTCTTGGAGCGAACCAGGTGGTAGGCCAGGTTGGATTTGTGCGCTTGTCAAGTTTTTCATGTACTTCTGCGGGTACTTCCGCGGTATATCCTTCGGCAATCTGCATGACCGGACCGAGTCCTTTGACAATATTTATCCTGGACATGGTTACCGGCATGCCGCCCTTGCTCAGGAAATCGGTAGAATAACCTCCGCCTCTAAAATAACCACCATCGGCCACACAAAACTCGGTTGCATTAAGGCATGCTGCAGCATCTTCGGGTGTAATATCCCAGTGGGGTTTCATAACAGGGTTCCCCGCCTTATCACTCATTTCTCCTGTTGCATCGAGACAGGTTGAACCTGAGTTGATCAGGTGAATGAATCCTCCGGCTGCAGCTCCTTCAGGTTTCCATCCGGTTGCCTTCTCAATGGCTTCTGGGCTCCAGTAGGTTCTTACATCGGAAAAGATTTGTGCAGTATTGGTGAGCAAGTGCCCAAAAAGCATAGGAGCAGCATTAAGGGAGTCGTTTTCAGTTGCAAAAACAAAAGGTTCACGGATACCATTCCAATCAAAGGATGAATTGAGGATAGTCTCCATAAAATCACCATTAGCCCAGTGGTCGGTCCATGATCTCTGTCCCTGAAAACCACCTGCAATTGCGTTTCGTCCCAGAGCTTCTTCTCCAAATCCAATTTCAGCCAGCCGTGGATTACCAATCATAAGGTCACGCCCGATAAGGGTCATCTTCACACTGTATTCCCAATCTTTTTTTCTCTGTTCTGCAGATCTTTGCCATTCAGGTGGATTGGCTGTATCTTCCTGTTCTTTGCAGTTGATTGAGACCCACTCCATAGCAGCTTTGTACTCGTCCTCATCAAATATATTCTCTTCAACCCTGCGTGCGATTTCAGACATATCAACTACTTCAGTCCGCATGCCCAGATACTCCTGAAAGAAGTCCTGATCAACAATAGAACCGGCAATACCCATAGATGTTCCGCCAATTGACAGGTAACTTTTTCCTCTCATGTGAGCCGCAGCCAAACCGGCACGTGCAAATCCCAGTACTTTCTCTTTTACATCATCGGTTACTGTGGTATCACCGGCTTCCTGTACATCACGGCCGTATATACCGAATGCAGGTAATCCTTTTTGATTATGCCCTGCAAGTACAGCCGCAAGATATACAGCTCCGGGTCTTTCTGTTCCATTGAATCCCCAGACTGCTTTGATGGTCATTGGATCCATATCCATAGTCTCTGATCCATAACACCAGCAGGGAGTCACGGTAAGTGTTACTGCAACATCCTCTTTTGCAAATTTATCACGGCACATGGCTGCTTCAGCAACTCCGCCGATACAGGTGTTGGCAATAATACACTCAACAGGATGCCCGGAAGGGTGCCGTAGGTTTTCTGAGATGAGTTTCGCTGCAGTTTTTGCAAGATTCATGGTCTGATCTTCAAGGGATTCTCTTATCCCTTTTCTTCGTCCATCGATAGTAGGGCGAATACCTATTTTGGGAAGGCTCCCGCGAAGCCGGTATACCGGCTTGTTCGTTGCGATTGTTTTTGGATCTGCCATCTTTTTTCTCCTTACAGGCAAAGGTTCCTGTTAACCAAGAATATAATTAGTTTTATCTGGTATTCTCCATGTAATCGATTACATTATTACATGAAAATTTGAGGAATGCAAGAGAATTGAAAGGGATCTGTTATTGATCAGCGATAATGTCACCCTTCAGCAACTTAACCTATAGTGGAAGGGAAAATTCAGACATTGTAAATAGTATTGATGTATTATATTGTATAAAAAGAATGGTAAATTCAAAAAGAGTAATCATTTCCATAATAGCATCCCATATTAATAATGATCCGAAACTTGATTTGTGTATACTCTATGGATCAGCTGCTTTGGATAAACTTTCTGCACATAGTGATGTAGATATTGCAGTCGGCGCTGTTAAAAAACTAACCAATAACTATTGTCTGGAGCTTTCCAGAGAATTAACACTGGCAATAGACAGAGAGGTCTCAGTTATTGATATAGATAAAATGGAAGGGGCAATTCTTCAGGAAGTACTAACAAAAGGGATAACACTAAAGAACGGCGAGCCTAATTACAAAGCCCGGTTGATAGTAAAAATGTATGAATTTACTGAAGATATTTTACCATTCCAGATGATGGGAATTAATAAAAAGGTGGCTAAATTTTTAAATGGATAATCTGGTTATTACCAAGAAAATTGAATCATTAACTCATTGTTTAAACAGAATAGAAACAAAAAGACCTTCCGATATTACGATGCTTATGGATGATTATGATCTACAGGATATTATCTCTGTTAATCTTGAAAGAGCTATCCAATTGTGCGTTGATATTGCAGCAATTATTATTTCTGAGAAAGAGATAAAAACAGCCAATACCATGGCTGGAAGTTTTCAGGCACTGGAAAATGCGAAAATACTGCCTAAAGAGTTGTCCTTGAAAATGCAGAAATCAGTTGGTTTTCGAAATATCTCAGTGCATGAATATAGATCAATTGACTGGGAAATAGTATTTGAAATTATTCATGATCATCTGGTTAATTTCAAACATTTTATCAAATTTGTTATGGAACAGTTCTTATGAAAAAGAAGAAACATCCGAATATCTGAAAGAGATCTTATTCACCTGCAAAGGGAGGCTGTTGCGGAAGGATTACCTTATCAGACGTTGATTTCAAGCATTTTACACAAATTTGTCAATTGACTACTCATAAATAAGTAGGAGCGTACATGAATGAACCCTGAAAACTGTCATATGAGACATATAACGTGCAATTGTTAAATTGAGGGAAATCGATTACACTACATAATTATTGTATAGATGGAGGAATGATAAAACATTCCTTTAATGTTTTCACAGAAAATGATTTTCTATAAAAACTTATCGGAGATCTAAATGTTAAAAAATATTCCTGCAATTCTCTCTCCGGAATTATTAAAAATACTGATGGAGATGGGCCATGCTGATGAAATCGTTATCGCTGATGGAAACTTCCCTTCAGAAAGTATGGGACAGAGAGTAGTTCGGCTTGACGGCCATGGGGTTCCAGAGATTCTTGATGCGATAATGCAGTTTTTTCCTTTAGATCAATTTGATGAAGGTCATGCCGTACTGATGGAAGTAGTTTTCGGCGATACAACCGAGACCCCAATCTGGAACGAGTTCCGAAAAATTTTAAAGAAAAGAGATCCTGGTTTTGCCGGATTGACAAATATTGAGAGATTTTCCTTTTATGATCGTACAAAAAAAGCCTATGCAGTAATTGCAACAGGAGAAACCGCTCTCTATGCAAATATTCTTCTTAAGAAAGGTGTCGTCAAATCCTGATGCATAAATCCCGGTCAGCTACCATGAAGGATGTCGCCCAATGCTCCGGTTTCTCAACCGCAACTATTTCGCGTGTCCTCAATGATGACCCAAAAGTTAAAAAAGAGACAAGAACCAGTGTGCTGAATTGTATGGAAAAATTGGGCTATACCGTGAACCCCATCGCCAGGAGTCTTAAGACCAGCAGAACTCATACTATTGGCATAATCGCACCGGAATTCCAAAATGATTTTTTTATGGCAGTTGCTGAAGGAATTGAGGATTATCTTCGCGGGAAAGGGTATTTCTCCTTTATCTGCAACTCCAGAGAGAGTTCAGCTGAGGAAGAGGCTCTTATTCGCATGCTGATCGAGAAACAGGTCGACGGGATGATAATTATTCCTGCTGATTGTCAAAACGGGGATCATCTGCATATTTTGCAGGATCTTGATATCCCGTTTGTACTGGTAGACCGGTTGGTTGCAGGAATACCTGCAGATGCAGTCCTGACAGATAACTTCCGCGGCTCATTTGAGGCTGTTGAACGGTGTATTCTTGATGGTGCGGGAAAGATAGCTTTTATTGGAGGTAAGATGGCACTTACCTCTGCCGGCGAACGGTATGAAGGCTATATTGCTGCTATGAAAAAATACGGTAAACCAATCGATCAATCAATCCTGAAGTACGGTGATATGCATATCGAGAGCGGATATAAACTTATGGGTGAGCTGGTGGAATCAATGCCGGATATTGCTTATGTCTTCATTATTAATCTGTTTATGCGTATTGGTGCAGAAAAGTACCTGGTTGAGCATGGGGTATCCATGAATATTCGTATTGCTGCTTTTGATGAGTCTTCAATATCCTCTCTGTTTACTCACTCCTGGATAACTGTCCGGCAGCCACTGGCCGGTATTGGACAGCAGTCTGCCCGTTTGCTGTTGAGAAGAATCCGGAAAGAAGATCTACCGTTTCCGCAGGTGTATCGGGAAACGCCCGTGATCGTGACTTACCGGGGTATGTAACAGATCTAGCCATTTTTAACTATCTTTGAAGTTGATTATTTGAGAGGAATTATGACAAAAGAAAATGCAATAAAACTATTTCAAGACCAAAGAGTCCGCGTTCATTGGAATGAAAATCAAGAAAAATGGTATTTCTCAATAATTGATGTTATTGGTGTTTTGACTGAAAGTGAAAATCCAAGAAAGTATTGGAGTGTTTTGAAAACTCGATTAAAAAAGGAAGGAAGTGAAGTGGCTACAAATTGTAGCCGTTTGAAATTATTAGCAATTGATGGCAAAATGCGACTAACTGATGTTGCAGACACAGAGCAATTATTACGACTTATACAATCAATTCCTTCGCCTAAAGCCCCTAACAAAGGCTATAAAAAATAGGCGGATTAGTAGTGTCAGGACTTGTAGCTCGTTTGAACTTTCTCGTAATTTGAAAGTTTTGTGCTTCGAAATCGCGTGCTTTTCATATACTTAGCGTCTAGAAGCAATAACCAGAAAGGGTTGAAAGATGAATAGTTTAATTCCCCGGAATTCAAGGGGTTTAGAAATTTCAATGTTACTGTAAATAGTAATTTAAAAGGAATTTATTATGAGTGAGAAAAAAGATGTAATTAAAATAGATAATATTCAGAATCGTATTTTTGCAATTCGTGAGGTGCAAGTAATGCTTGACCGTGATTTAGCTGAAATGTATGGAGTTACAACAAGTAGGCTTAATGAACAAGTTAAGCGTAACATCGAAAGGTTTCCTGAGTACTTTATGTTTCAGTTAAATAAAGATGAACTGAAAAAATGGATGTCGCAAGTTGCGATATCCAATAAAGAAAAGATGGGAATTAGAAGAATGCCTTACGCCTTTACCGAACAAGGTGTATCAATGCTTTCGGCTGTTTTAAGGAGTGAAACAGCAATAAAAGTTAGCATTGAAATTATGAATGCTTTTGTAGAGATGAGAAAATTTATTGCCACAAATGCGGGAGTTTTTCAGCGACTTGATAAGGTAGAGCAAAAACTAATTGAAACCGATCAAAAATTTGAGCAAATTTTCAAAGCACTTGAGGATAAAAGCATAAAACCAAAACAAGACATTTTCTACGATGGACAGATTTTTGATGCTTACATTTTTATTGCCGACCTTATTAAATCTGCCAAAAGATCAATTCTGCTTATCGATAATTATATTGATGAATCTGTTTTACAACTCTTTACCAAACGAAAGAGAGCAGTATCTGTAAAGATCTACACCAAAAATATCACAAAAATACTAAAGCAAGATTTAGCAAAACATAACGCACAGTACTCCAGAATTGAAATAGAAAAGTTTACTAAAGCCCACGACCGCTTTTTGATAATTGACGATACCACTGTTTACCATTTTGGAGCAAGCCTGAAAGATTTAGGCAAAAAATGGTTCGCCTTTTCTAAAATGGATTTTAAAGCTGTGGAGATGATTGCCAAAGTGGCGGTTGAGCGGAGCCGAAACCAAAACGGAAAGTTGAAAAATGAGTAAAGGATATATGTATATACTAGAATGTGCCGATGGGAAAAGAAAGAATCGTTGATAAAAGGAATGCCTGAGAAATTGCATAAATTGGCAGAATGTATGAATGAGAGCCATTACTCGGGCTTCGACTCCGCTCAGCCCCCTGTTAAAGTGGCGGTTGAGCGTGGTGGTTGAGCGTGGTGGTTGAGCGTGGTGGTTGAGCGGAGCCGAAACCAGAACGGAGATGGTGATGAGTAAAAACAAACTAATTAGAAATAGCACCGCTGAATTTTTAATATTTACTGCTCAAGATGGTAAAAACAGCATTGAAGCGCGATATGAAGATGAAACTATTTGGCTCACTCAAAAACTTATGGGTGAACTTTTTGAAGTAGGTACGAATACCATAAATTATCATTTAAAAGAGATTTATAAAAATAACGAAATTGAAGAAAATTCGGCTATCCGCCGGATATGCAGAAACTGGCAACAGAGACCGTATTAAAACAGGCTGAACTAATTGCAAATGAGTTAACAAATGAATAAGTCCACGCTAAAGCCAGCAAGGGTTGTGTCAGAACAAAATGCGGAAATTTAAATATCTAATCTAGGCAGATAGTGCGGAGAACAATTGTTTTTGCGGAGAATATACTATATAATTACCGCAAGTCATACGGAGAATAAGAATGTATATATACGAACAATCTGACTGGCCGCAATTCAAATGGAATACCGAAAAAATTCTGATGTTGCTGACTGAAGTAAGAAATTTGCAAGGTCAAGTGGTTGGAAGAATGGGAACATTGGGTTTTGATCTGAGGAATCAGGCAAATCTTGAAATTCACACTCAGGATGTTTTAAAATCAACAGAAATAGAGGGTGAAATACTAAATCCTGACCAAGTACGATCATCAATAGCACGTCGATTAGGCTTAGATATATCCGGGCTGGTTCGTTCTAACAGAAATGTAGATGGTGTTGTTGAAATGATGATTGATGCAACAGAAAACTTTAACAAACCATTGAATAAGGATAGGCTATTTGCCTGGCATAATGCATTATTTCCAGCAGGTTATAGCGGAATGTACAAAGTACTTGTAGGACAATGGAGAGATAATTCAAAAGGACCTATGCAAGTTGTTTCCGGATCAATGGGGAAAGAGAAAGTTCATTATCAAGCCCCTTCTGCAAACTCTCTTGAAATAGAAATGGAAAGATTTATCACATGGATAAACGGTAGGCAAGATATCGATTTAGTTATTAAAGCTGCTCTTTCTCATTTATGGTTTGTCACACTTCACCCATTTGAAGATGGTAATGGTAGAATAGCCAGAGCAATAACTGACATGATCTTAGCTCAATCTGATAATCAATCTTATCGCTTTTATAGCATGTCTTCTCAAATAAGAAATGAGAGAAAGCATTACTATGACATACTGGAAAGAACACAAAAAGGAGATCTCAACATAACAGATTGGCTGGAATGGTTCTTGATTTGTTTATTACATGCTTTGAAGTCTTCTGAAATGATTTTGGGAAAAGTGATTTTTAAGCACAACTTTTGGATGAGCAACTCTTCATCCATCAAAAATGAAAGACAAAGAAAATTACTAAACCGACTATTGGATGGATTTGACGGAAAACTAACCACTTCAAAGTGGGCAAAGATTGGTAAGTGCTCACAGGATACTGCCTCCAGGGATATTCAAGACTTAATTGAAAAGGGCGTATTGTATAAACTTCCAGGAGGAGGGCGAAGTACTGGA
Organism: uncultured Spirochaetales bacterium; assembly: GCA_964567895.1. Classification (GTDB taxonomy): domain Bacteria; phylum Spirochaetota; class Spirochaetia; order JABMQR01; family JABMQR01; genus JABMQR01. Next base: position 13,585 of record CAZMOX010000024.1, read on the forward strand.
TATGATTTAATAAACGAAATGAATAATAAAACCCCAGCAGGTAACAATATATAAAAAATACAATTTCATAAAAATATTCCCATCTCATTATCGTAAAAAATTTATTTTCCGCTAAATCTCTCTTTTTATCTTGATCTATTTTCTAAAAAGAAATAAAATAGAAAGCGAAAAGAAACTATTAGAAAAGTTAAAGGAAATCTAATGAACGGTATAACGAAAAGAGAGAATCAAATACTTGAGCTGTTGAGAAATGGTTCAGATGTATCTGTATCACGCTTGAGTGATATTCTCGATGTTTCTGTTGTAACTGTACGGGCTGATTTGAAGTTACTTGAGGAAAAGGGACTTATTCTGCGGACCAGAGGCGGTGCTGTTCCGGCTTTCCATCCCGATATGCTAGATAAAAAATCAAGCAGAAATCATGAAAAAGAGAGAATTGCAAAGGCTGCCGCTGCACTGGTGTCTGACGGAGATCAGATTATGATCACCAACGGAACTACTTCTGCACTTGTCGGCAGGTATCTTCTGGGAAAGCGTGATCTTCAGGTGGTAACAAACTCCACCTTGCTGCTGCCGTATGCAAGGGTTAATTCCCATCTCAATCTAACACTTATAGGTGGTGAATTCAGGCCTTCAGCTGAAGCGCTGGTAGGGCCGGAAGCTATTCGCAGATTGGATCAATTCCATGTCTCTATGACTATTTCCGGAACTGATGGATTTACACTTGAGCATGGTATGACAACCCATCTTATTGAGAATGCCGAGATGGTGAGAAAAATGTGTGAACAGGCCGAAAAGCGTGTTCTGGTAGTGGATTCATCAAAATTCGGTAAAATGGGTTTTATTAAAATTCTGCCGATAGAGAAAATTGACATGATTATTACGGATACCGGTTTGCCGGAATCAATTGCTGCAGAGTTTAAGGAACGTGGAGTAGAGGTTCTGAGAGTTTGACAGAAGCCGTTTTTTATATAATTGGCTCTGATTCTCAAAATAAGGAGTGCATAATGGCGCAACAGGTTTTAATGCCGAAGCAGGGAAATTCAGTAGAGACATGTATTATTATTGAGTGGAAAAAACAGGAAGGAGATAGTGTCGCTATAGGAGATATCCTTTGTGAGGCTGAAACTGATAAGGCAACTATTGAAGTAGAGTCTACAGCTGAAGGAATTCTTCTAAAACAACTCTTCCAGGTTGATGATGAAGTACCTGTCCAGGTACCGTTGGTAATTGTGGGAGAAGCGGGAGAGGATATATCAGCAATGGTATCTTCTACTGGTAGTGAGAGCGGCGGCGGGGCAGAAAGTGCTGGAACAACAGCTGTGAAAGTTGATGCAGATCCCGTTCCAGAGGCTGCGGTTGTTACAGCTGCCAAGGCACCTGAAGTACAGAGTGTATCTGCTGCTTCAGGAATTTCTCCCAGAGCAAAAAAACTTGCAGCGAACAAGGGAATTAACTACATGAATGTTGCAGGAACCGGCCCTAAGGGACGAATAATAGAGCGTGATATTGAATCAGCTTCTTCCGGAAGGCAGCTGTTGACACCTGCAGCAGCAGCTGCATTAGCATCAGGTGATTATAGTGTACCTGATGGCAGAGGTTCCGGAATAGGCGGCCGGGTTCGCACATCCGATCTGCAGACTCCGGAGTCAGGAAATGTGCCGGAGACTATTTCAGGAGATTTTCCGGGAACTTTTACGGAAAAACCGGTAAGAAGTATTCGAAAAATTACCGCACAAAGAATGTTTGAATCTATCTCTACAACTTGTCAATTAACCCTGCATGCAACCGCAGATGCCTCCAGATTAAAAAAGGTTCGTGCACGATTCAAAGCTGCCGGATCTGAAACGGGATTGTCGGCCATAAATATAAATGATCTAATTCTGTTTGCAGCAGCAAAAACCCTGATTGATTTCTCTTTTGTAAACTCTCACTTTTTAGGTGATAAAATCATCGAATTCAATAATGTACATCTTGGAACAGCAGTAGATACCGAAAGAGGATTGATGGTTCCGGTTATTAAATTTGCTGATTCTCTCTCAATAAGAGAGCTTTCAACTGAAGCAAAACGGTTGGCTGAATCCTGTAAAGCCGGGAAAATTTCACCGGATGAACTTGACGGGGGAACTTTTACGGTTACCAATCTGGGTGCTTTCGGTATTGACCGATTTACCCCGGTTCTTAATATACCGCAAACAGCTATTTTAGGTGTTGGTGGAATTGATCTGAAACCGGTTGAATCCTCAGAAGGTGAGGGTGAAGGAGTGCAGTTTATTCCGCATATAAGCCTCTCCCTCACATTTGATCATCAGGCAATTGACGGAGCCCCTGCTGCAAGATTCCTAAAAGCATTGGCTGATAATATCAGGAACATCGACTTGTTGATGGTCCGCTAATAAGAGATAGGAGAAGTGATGGAAATATATGATTTAATAGTTATCGGGGCTGGCCCCGGGGGCTATGTAGCTGCTGAAAGGGCAGGAGAACTAGGTAAAAAAGTACTGCTTATTGAAAAAGAGCATATGGGCGGAGTCTGTACAAACTCAGGCTGTATTCCGACAAAATCCCTGCTGAATTCTGCCAAACACTATGTTCATGCATTAGAGGGCGAAAAATATGGAGTTACCTGCAGCAGTGTGGAGTTTGATCTTCCCACTGCAATGATCTGGAAGCAGAATGCGATTGAAACACTCAGAAAAGGTATTCAGTACCTGATGAAAAAGAGCGGAGTAGTTGTCGTTTCAGGTACAGCTGAATTCCTGGATACGTCACATGTTTCTGTTGGTGATGCGGTGTATGAAGGGAAAAACATTCTTATTGCCACAGGATCATCAACTGTTGTTCCCCCCATAAAGGGCTTTGACAGCTCGATCGTTACCACCAGCCGGGAAATTCTGGAAATTGAGAAGATGCCGAAAAAACTGACCGTTATTGGCGGTGGGGTTATTGGTGTCGAATTTGCCTCGTTTTTCAGTTCTGCCGGTGCAGAGGTAACAGTAATTGAGATGATGCCGGAGATTGTGCCCCTTATGGAACCGGAATTTTCGAAGCTTCTTCGCAGGGAGATGAAAAAAGTCACCTTTAAGCTGGGATGCAGAGTCTTTGAAATTACTGAAACCGGTGTGAACTATACCGATGCGAAAGGTGTAAATCAGACCGTTGAAGCCGATACCGTGCTGATGAGTGTGGGAAGAAAACCCAATATTGATGGTTTGGAAAAACTGAAAACTAATCAGGGATTTGGTCTCGATTTCAATAAAAGCGGTATATCCGTAAATGAGAAAATGCAGACCAACCTGCCAAATGTATATGCAGTTGGTGATGTGACCGGAAAATCTCTGCTGGCACATTCTGCCTCCCGAATGGGGGAAGTTGCGATTGCAAATATGTTCGGCAGCGGAAGTATCATGCGATACGATGCAATACCCTGGGTTGTCTACACTCTGCCGGAAGCAGCCGGCTGCGGAATGACGGAACAGGAAGCAAAAGAAGCCGGTTATCAGGTTGTTTCAGCCTCCATGCAGATGCGTGCCAACGGCAGGTTTCTTGCAGAATGGGGTAAAAAGGCCGGCGGTCTCTGTAAAGTAGTTGCCGATGCCGGGTCAGGAAAGATTCTGGGTATTCACCTGTTAGGTGGAGCCGCAAGTGAGATGATTTTCGGTGCTGCTGCATTTATTGAAGCAGAATTACGTGTGCAGGATGTACGGGAAATAATTTTTCCGCATCCGACAATTTCAGAGATCATAAAAGATGTCTGTATAGCTATAAATTTGTAGAGAACCAAGGAGAAACAGATGCCCAAGAGTCTAACCATTGATCCGGTTGCAATCCGGAAATCAGAAAAATTATCACTAAAATCCATTCCGATGAATACCTATAAATCCGATTTTGCCAAAGAAAAAAAGCTGTATGGAAATAAAGGATTAATAGCAATGTATCGGGATATGCTCCTAATCCGCGAATTTGAAACCATGCTCGACCTGATTAAGAGAGAGGGAAGTTATGAAGGTTTAGCGTATAATCATCGTGGACCGGCTCACCTCTCTATTGGACAGGAATCAGCTGCAGTCGGGCAGTGCGTGAATCTTGATCCTGAAGATTTTATATTTGGATCCCATAGAAGTCACGGTGAAATTCTTGCAAAAAGTTTTTCTGCTATCCGTAAGATAGGGGATGACAATTTAGTAACCGTTATGAAAGAGTTTATGGATGGAGATGTTCTCTCTATCGTGGAAAAGGACTTTATCGGAAAAGATACACAGGATCAGGCTGAAAACTTTGTTCTGTATGGTGCCCTAGCAGAGATTTTTGCCCGGAAAACCGGTTTTAATCGGGGTCTCGGCGGATCAATGCATACCTTTTTTGCACCCTTCGGCAGTATGCCGAATAACGCCATTGTCGGCGGCAGCGGGGATATCGCTGTAGGTGCTGCACTCTATAAGAAAATCAACCGGAAACCCGGTATAGTAATAGCAAATGTCGGTGATGCCTCAATGGCATGCGGACCTGTTTGGGAAGGATTGATGCTGGCTGCAATGGATCAGTATAACACCCTCTGGGGTGATATGGCCGGAGCTCCGCCCTACATGCTTAATGTCTTTAACAACTTCTATGGAATGGGTGGACAGACCATAGGAGAGACCATGGGTTATGGAACACCTGCACGAATTGGTTATGGTGTTAATGCAGATGGTATGCATGCTGAAAGAGTTGACGGGTTTAACCCGCTGGCAGTAGCTGATGCTGTATCACGAAAGAAAAAACTCCTTATTGAGGGGCGTGGTCCGGTACTTATGGATACTATTACCTATCGGCTTTCCGGTCACTCTCCCTCCGATGTATCATCGTACCGAACCAGAGAAGAGATTGAAACATTTAAAGAACAGGACAGTCTGGTCTCCTTTGCAGAATATCTTGAGGAAAACAAGGTATTATCAGCTTCAGATATTGCAGATCTTAAGCAGGAAGTGGTTGGTAAGATAAGCAAGACCATGGAACTGGCAATTGACAGTAAGAAATCTCCGCATGTTGACGGTGGATTTATTGAATCAGTAATGTTTTCCAATCAGAAAGTTGAGAAGCTTGATGATCGTGAACCGGAACTGCTGGAAAAACCTGAAGATAACGAACGGGTTAAGCAGATTGCAAGAAAGAAACGGTTTTATCTTGATGAGAATGGAAAGAAAGTGTCTTCAGCACGGCTCTATGCCTACCGTGATGGTATATTTGAGGCGATGGTTCACGGTTTTACCACAGACCCTACTATGGTAGCGTATGGAGAGGATAACCGGGATTGGGGTGGAGCTTTTGCCTGTTATAGAGGGCTTACAGAACTGCTCCCGTACCACAGATTTTTCAACTCACCAATCTCTGAAGCTTCAATTGTAGGAAGCGGTGTCGGTTATGCTATGGCTGGCGGCAGGGCGGTTGTTGAATTGATGTATTGTGACTTTATGGGTCGGGCAGGTGATGAAATCTTTAATCAGATGCCTAAATGGCAGGCAATGAGTGCGGGAGTTTTAAAAATGCCGCTGGTACTCAGAGTTTCGGTCGGTAGTAAATACGGTGCTCAGCATTCACAGGATTGGTCAGCACTTACCGCACATATTCCGGGACTTAAAGTAATGTTTCCTGCTACACCTTATGATGCTAAGGGGATGTTAAACCTTGCACTGCGGGGAACAGACCCTGTAGTATTTTTCGAGAGCCAGAAACTCTACGGAATCGGCGAGCAGTTTGAGACCGGCGGAGTCCCTGAAGGGTATTATGAGACTTCTGAAGGGGAACCTGCAGTACGAAAAGAGGGAAAAGACCTTACCATTATTACCATCGGCGCAACACTCTATACAGCAATGGATGCTGCGGAGAAACTGAAAGAACAGTATGGACTGGATGCTGAAGTGATAGACCTGAGATTTATCAACCCGCTTAACTACGAAACTCTGGTTGCCTCTGTGAAGAAAACCGGACGGGTTCTTCTGACATCAGATGCCAGTGAACGTGGATCATTTCTCCATACTGTTGCATCAAATCTGGGCAGACTTGCCTTTGATTATCTGGATGCACCTCCGGTAGTTCTTGGATCAAGAAACTGGATTACACCTCCGGCAGAGATGGAAGAGCTGTTTTTTGCACAGCCTGAGTGGATTCTTGATACTATTCATGAACAAATTCTTCCTCTTCCCGGACATCAGGTGCAGACAATCCAGACCGATGGTGAGTTTTACCGATTAAGTAAACTGGGAGTCTAAAGATTATTTTTATGAATAAAGATATGCAAAACGTGATAGGGGAGCTAAACTCCCCTGATTATTCCAAACGGGTCGCAGCGCTCCGGGAAATGGGAAAATCCATAAAGGAAGGTGCCATAACCCGGGAAGCTACCCGGGAAGTTAATAATCATGTTCATACGACCTATTCATTCAGCCCCTATGAACCTGCTATGGCGGCCTATAAAGCATGGGAAGCCGGCCTGCAGATCGTAGGGAGCATGGATCATGACAGTATTTCAGCGGCTGAAGAGACCCTGTTTGCGGGCTCTCAATTGGGAATAGCGACAACCGTAGGGTTTGAAATTCGATGTAGTTTTAAAGATACACAATTGAGCGACAGGAAGATAAATAATCCTGATTCTAAGGGCATTGTGTATATGTGTATCCATGGTGTTCCTTCAGATAAAATTGCGGTATGCAGGGAATTCCTGAAACCGATCAATACTATACGAAATAAAAGAAGCCGGGCTGAGACTGCCGCATTAAATGAGCTGATTTCCGGTTATGGAATACCTCCTCTGAATTTTGATCGTGATGTCTCTTCTCTCTCCAGAAGTAAAGAGGGCGGCAGTATAACAGAAAGGCATATATTAGCTGCACTGGCCGGGAGAATAATTGAGGTTCGAGGAAAAGGTCAGCCGATTGTTGATTTCCTGGAAAAAGAGCTGAAGATGTCTCTTAGTGAACAAGTTCGGCTGATATTTCTTGATAAAGAGAATCCTCACTATATATATGATCTTCTTGGAACGTTGAAGGGCAGTTTTCTGCCGGAGTTTTTTATTCAACCTGAACCGGAAGAGACAATTCTTGCAAAAAAGGTGGTTGACTTTGCACGCTCAATCGGGGCAATTCCCGCATATGCGTATCTGGGAGATATAACAGAAAGCCCGACAGGTGATAAAAAAGCGGAAAAATTCGAGGATAGTTATCTGGATGAACTTTTTAGTGTTCTTCATGAAATCGGTTATACTGCGGTAACTTATATGCCGCCGAGAAATACCAAAGAACAGTTACTGAGAGTGCAGAAACTTGCAGCCAAATATGGTTTGATGGAGATAAGCGGGGTAGATATTAATTCATCCCGTCAAACCTTTAATTGTCCGGAGATGCTGCAGCCTGAATTTGTCCACTTGCTGGATTCAGCCTGGGCATTGGTTGCACACGAGAAACTTGCTTCTGCAGATTCAGATTTAGGTCTGTTTCAGCCCGGGAATCCATTGGCAGATAAAACAATTGCTGAACGAATATCGGTATATGCTGAAATTGGACGGCAATTGAATCCGTTTTCACTGAAAATACCGCTTGCTGATATAAAAAAAGGTTTAGGTTATGAAGATATATAAAAAGGAATGGGATGTAATCATTCCGCCGTATGTTCGCGGATTGACTTTTGATGGGGTTAAAGGTCTTTTCGTGCATACGGTAGCAGTTGCAGGCGGTACTGCAGTTGAAGCTGATCTGGTTATTGAGACAGTTGAGTATGATCCTGCTGATAACGGGGATGTTAAAGCACTTCTCAGGCTTGTTGGAGAAAAGTTTACTGAGTATACAAAGAAAACAGGTCAGTATCCTGGCACAATACTGCTCGGATGTGAAAGGATCATCAGAATTGGTGGAGATTATTCTCAATCAGTCGCCGATGCAGACTGTTCAATAATTCCAGGAACCAAAGGATCAGAGAACCGGTCTGATGTGGTGCGGGGAAAAATTGCATTAGTCACCGGCGGAGCACAAGGATTTGGTGAAGGAATGGTTACTGAACTTGCCGGAGCTGGAGCATTTGTCTATATTGCAGATATGAATTTTACCGGTGCGCAAAAACTGGCCGATTCATTAAATAGTGAAGCAGGAACAGTTATTGCCAAAGCATTGGAAGTGAATGTGACAAGTGATGAGTCAGTTGCTGCCATGATGGAGTCAGTAGCTCGGGAAACAGGCGGTCTAGATCTGTTTATCAGCAATGCAGGAGTTTTGAAAGCCGGCAGTGTGAAAGATATGGAGTTAAAGGATTTTAACTTTGTGACATCTGTCGACTACACAGGTTTTTTCCTTTGTACTAAATACTCATCCAAATTATTGTCTTATCAAAATGCCGCAGCTAAAGAGTATATGACCGATATCATAGCTATCAGCTCAAAATCCGGTCTTGAGGGATCCAACAAAAACGGAGCCTATGCCGGAGCAAAATTCGGGACAATTGGCCTGACACAAAGTTTTGCTTTAGAACTTGTTACCGATAATATTAAAGTGAATGCAATTTGCCCGGGCAATTTTCTTGACGGTCCGCTTTGGTCGGATCCTGATAGAGGGTTGTTTGTCCAATACCTGCATACAGGGAAAGTTTCCGGGGCAAAGACGATTGAGGATGTAAGAAAATTCTATGAAGCAAAAGTGCCCTTGAACAGGGGTTGTAAAACGATAGATGTTATTAAAGCTGTCTTCTATATTGTAGAACAGCAGTATGAAACCGGTCAGGCTGTACCGGTTACCGGCGGACAGGTAATGCTTAATTAATCAGAACCGGTCGTCGCACGAATAAACAGCAGCTTAGGAATAGGAACAAAAAATGAGAACAAAAGCAGTACGAATATATGGACAAAAAGATCTTCGTTTAGAAGAGTTTGATCTTCCCGAGATGAAAGATGATGAAATAGCAGCAGAAATTATCACCAATAGTATCTGCATGTCTACCTATAAAGCGGCTAATCAGGGAGCAGACCATAAAAGAGTTCCCAAAGATATCGCTGAAAATCCAACCATCATTGGTCATGAGTTTTGTGGAATAATTTTGGAAGTTGGCAAGAAATGGGCGCATAAGTTCAAGAAAGGCCAAAAATTTTCAATACAGCCGGCACTGAATTATAAAGGAAGCCTTGATGCTCCTGGATACTCTTTTCGCTGGATTGGTGGTAATGCAACACATATCCTTATTCCCAATGAAGTTATGGAGATGGATTGCCTTCTCACTTATGAAGGTGATGCTTTTTTTATGGGATCTCTTTCTGAACCGGTATCCTGCATAATAGGTACCTATCATGCGATGTATCATATTCCGCAGGGAACGTATGTGCATGATATGGGAATAGTTGAAGGCGGCAGCCTGGCTATTCTTGCCGGAGTTGGTCCTATGGGTCTTGGAGCAATAGATTATGCTCTTCATAATGATCGAAAACCTGGTTTGCTGGTAGTAACTGATATTGATGATGCACGGTTGGAACGGGCTGCACAGCTCTATACTGTTGAACACGCCGCTGATTTAGGTGTTAAACTTGTCTATCTCAATACCGGGAAGGCAGAGAATCCTGTAGAAGCACTTATGGAGTGTACCGATGGAAAAGGCTGCGATGATGTTCTGGTAATGACCCCCGTTCGTCCTGTAGTAGAACAGGGGAGTAAAATTCTTGGTAAGGATGGGTGTTTAAACTTTTTTGCCGGACCAAGTAATACAGAATTTTCTGCTGAGCTCAATTTCTATAACGTACACTATGCGGCACACCACATTGTGGGTACCAGCGGTGGAAATACTGATGACATGAAAGAGTCTCTTAAGATGATGGAGAAAGGATTAATCAATCCTGCTGCAATGATTACCCATATCGGCGGGATGGATGCAGTTATTGGCACAGTACTAAATCTGCCGTCAATTCCCGGTGGAAAAAAGCTAATATATACCCATATTGATTTACCGCTTACCGCAATAACCGATTTTACAGAAGCAAGTAAGGAAAACCCGATTTTTACTGAACTTGATGCCATTGTAAAAAGAAATAATGGACTCTGGTGTCTGGATGCAGAAAAATATCTGCTTTCTCACGTGTAAAATCTTACAATTGAATTAATGCAAAGGGAGAGGGTAATATGAAGAGATATATTGCAGTAGATCTGGGAGCTTCAAACGGTCGGATCGTTGTGGGTAATCTCCACGAGTTTACCGTAACAAACAGGTTTGTTACCAGAAATGATCGGGTGAATGGCAGTATCTATTGGGATATTCTCTATATCTTCTCCGAAATAAAAAAGGGTCTGAAAAAGGCGTTTTCCCTCTTTCCCGGAGAGGGGGAGATCTCCGGGATCAGTATTGATACCTGGGGAGTCGATTACGGCCTTCTGGATGCTCATGGAGCATTAATCGGGCTTCCGTACCACTATCGTGATTCTCGTACTGACGGGATGATGGAAGAGGTTTTTAGTACGATTTCCCGGGAGGAGATCTATAAGGAGACAGGAATCCAGTTTATGCAGCTGAATACGATTTATCAGCTTGCAGCAATGAAAAAATATCAGCCTGATCTTCTTGGAGCTGCCAAAACGTATCTCTCAGTACCGGACTTGCTGAATTTCTGGCTCTGCGGTGTTGCAAAGAATGAGTTTTCTCATGTGTCAACCACCCAGCTCTATAATCCTGAAACGAAAGACTGGTCTTGGAAAATAATTGATTCATTAGGCCTGAATCGGGATATCTTTTGTGAAATAGTTCCAAGCGGTACTGTTTTAGGCCCCTTTCGAACGGAAGTTGCTGCAAAAATTGGTGCTCCCGCATCTGTACAGGTAATTGCCGGGGGAAGTCATGATACAGCCGCCGCCGTAGCAGCAGTTCCGGTAGTTGATGATAAACCAAATATCTATATAAGCAGCGGAACATGGTCACTGCTTGGCATCGAATCTGATACACCGATTATTTCAGAAAAATCACTGGCCTATAACTTCACCAATGAGGGAGCTGCAAGCGGGAAAGTACGTTTCATGAAGAATATTATGGGTATGTGGATTCAGCAGGAGTGTCTCCGATGGTGGGAAGCTGCTGGTGAAACGATTACCTTTAAAGATCTGGATGCAGAAACACTTGAATGTGCTGATTTCCCATCAACCATCGATCCGAATGACAACCGTTTTCTTAAACCGAACTCATCAAAGGATCCTATGCCGAAGAGAGTTGAGGATTACTGCAGAGAGAATGATCTTCCTGTTCCTGTGAAAAAAGGTGAGTTCATGGCCGTTATATATCGTGGTTTGGCAGAAGCCTATGCCCGTTATACCCGGCAGTTATCTGATATTACAGGTATTCAGTATAAACACCTCTATGTGATAGGCGGAGGATGCAAGAATTCCATTCTTAATCAGTGGACAGCTGATGCATCAGGAATTCGGGTGAGTGCAGGTCCTGTTGAGGCAACAGCGCTTGGAAATATTCTCATTCAGGCTCTGGCTCTTAATGATATTCCTGATAAGCAAACTGGACGCAAGTTAATCAGACAGTATCATGAATTCACACTTTTTGAACCAAAATGAAAAAAATACTGATTCTACTGATATTACTATCTATTATTAGTTCTGCAGCTGTTTACGGTTCGGATTTGAGTTTTACCATCAGTGTCGACTGGCAAATGAGTGTACAAGGTGGTGTAGAGTATCGTTTTAATGATTATTTTGGCATGAAGGCAGATCTTGGTGTGTCAATTATGGGATTATTAAATTTTGATCTGTTTGCGATGATAGATACAATCCCGGAGGATAATCCCTGGCGTCTCAGTCTACTGCTTGGGGTTCCTAATCTACTTGTACCATTGACTTTCAATGCTGCAATGGTCTCTCTTGGTGGAGCTGTTGAGGTGGGACGGCAATTAAGTGATACTGTTCAACTTAATCTACGGGTCGGTACTGGTTTTCCTCTGTTCTTTGAGAGCGAGAAGGAGATGATACGGGATATTGATTTTCCGTTTG
>CAZMOX010000025.1:0-25517 GCA_964567895.1 uncultured Spirochaetales bacterium
CGATAGTAGTCATCTAAAGAAATTGCGAGGGGTTTGAACCCAAGTACTCTCAATTGTATGCTGAGTTTTTTTGCAAAAGTGGTCTTACCTGATGATGAGGGACCGGCTATTAATATAAATTTGAGAGGGTTAATGCTCCGTTTTTTTGAGATAGAATCGGCTAAATTAGAGATTTTCTTGTTCTGTAGGGATTCTGCAACTTGTATGAATGGAGCTATCTGCCTTTTCTCACAGAGCTGGTTTAATTTACCGAGATTGTCAGCAGAGAGTATCGTTTCCCAATTTTTATACTCCTGATAAATCGAGAAGAGTACCGGATTATCTGAAAAATTTCCCATTTGCAAGGGGTTTTCACTTCTTGGGTATCGCAGAAGGATGCCGTTTGATCCATATTTTCGCAGCTGAAACTTGGTTATCAGTGCAGTAGAGGGTAGCAGCGGCTCATATGAGATGTCCCGGTAGCTTCCACACTCATACAACTGCACAGCAGCCTTATTCTGATAGTTGAGCAGGAGCACGCTATTATATCTGCCGGCATCACTCAGCCATTCTCTAGCCTCACTATAAGCGACAATTATTTTTGAGATTGATAAGTCCCTGGCCGCAAGTTCTTTCATTTTATCATTAAGAGCTGTGATCAGTATCCCGGATATAGGTTTCTCATCTGAAAAGGTGAAATAGTATCCGTCTCCTAAAGAGTGTCCAATTACCATATCTCTTTCCGGGCATACTATTTTTCCTGCCATAGTAAAGAGAAAGCAGAGTGAATGACGGTACATTCGTTTCCCATATTCCGAGAATAGCCTGATTGGAGATACTGTACAGTTATACTCAAGCGGATCTGACAGACTTTTCAGTTCATTATTCACTAGAACTGCGATAATTGGATTGTTTTCATAAATTCTGGATGATGTATTATCATAATTACTACCCTTTACCGTTTTTAGAACCGTCGAAATTTTCGTGCCGAACAGATAGCTTCTAGATTGGATTAATGGGGAAGTATTGAACTGTACGAACACCTGATTCATCATAATTTTATTGGTTATTTACGGTATTGTTGTTAAATATTTCGTTGAATTCTTCTTCATTCAGGAGGAAAATATCTACTAATTTTGGATCGAAATCTTTCCCTGCATTCTCCCTCACATATTTTACCACTTCCTTGTGAGACCAGCTTTTTTTATAGGTTCGCGCCGACCTGAGCGCATCATAGACATCAACGATTGAGACTATTCGGGCTTCGAGGGGTATTTCCTCTCCTTTCAGTTTATCAGGGTATCCTGATCCATCCCACTTCTCATGGTGTGATTTGGCAATATTGGCAGCAATTTTGAGTGTCGGAACACTGTTAAGTATTGAAAATCCAATCTCTGTATGGGTATTCATGACATCACGTTCATATTTATTGAAGGATTTTTTGCTAAGGAGTACAGAATCCACAATTCCCACTTTCCCGATATCATGGAATTTGCTGTAAAGTGCCAAGTCATCATACTTATTTTCCGGCATTCCCAGTTTTTTTGCCATAAGCTTGGTGTAGAAATATATTCGATTCATGTGTGAACCGGTGTTGTTGTGACGAACTTCTGCAAGGTCAGATAATGCAGAGTAACACTGAAGTCTGATTTCACGTTCCTGAGTTTTAAGTTTATCTTCTGCGGTAATTAGTCGTTTTGCTACTTCAATATGGCTTTTCAATACTCCAGGTGATACGGGTTTAGATTGGAAGCAGTGAGCTCCCCGTTCAAGTGCTTCAACAAGGTCTTTTTCATTATTTTTCGAGGTGAATAGTATTACATAAATCAAAGGTGAACGTTCTTTGATAATTTGGCTTATATCAACTCCGGTATAGCCGTCCATAACCCAGTCAAGTATGGCAATTCGTGGAGGGTCATCTGAAAGGAGATGTTGTAGGGCTTCATTTCCATCCTGACAGCTTATTACCTGATATCCCCAGGATTCCAGCTGGATTTTGAGGATAAACCTGATTGAATGATCATCATCAGCAATAAGTACTTTCATGTAAGTTCTCCATCTGCAACTAATTTAAGTTGTATGAGAAAATCGTCTATTGCCGTTCTTAATCCGGAAAACTCTTTAGCACATTTTTTCAGATCATTTGTTGCTGCGGCATCAATTTCAGCTGCTATTATGCTGGCTTTATCTCCCCCCACATTTGCAAGGCTGCCTTTAAGGGTATGGGAGTGTCTGTGAATCAATTCTATGTTTTCAGTCTCAATGGCCTGTCCGAGCTTTGTGCACAGCTGAGGGAAGTCTGTTTGTACGATGCCTAATATTTGCTGAAGAAGTGATAGATCTCCATCAAAAAGAAGTTGTAGGCGTTCTATATTAATTACCAACTGATCTGTCATAATGTGTCCTTACTTTATGATATATGCGACTTCGATTCGTTTTTACTAATCTATTATACAATAATAAATTAAGATTTTGTTAATTTTTTTTACTCAATCCTTCAGCCTTCTGTTAATTCCTCATCAAATGGCGGACATCGGGTAAGAACTTCCCGGAATGCAGTATTGTCTATAGCTAATAGTCCCGGATCTTCAGAGAGGATTAAATCAGCAGTTTCCCGTGCCTGAGTGAGAAGATCATGATCAAGAATAAGATCTGCAGCTATCAATTTAAGAAATCCTGATTGCCGGGTTCCCGCAATCTCCCCGGGACCCCGGATTCTCAAATCTTTCTCAGCAATAACAAATCCGTCATTTGACTCCTTCATAACCATCAGCCGCTCCCTCCCTTCGGGGCTCAACTCATCAGAATAGATAAGAAAGGCATAGGATTGTGCGGTACCGCGTCCAACACGGCCTCGCATTTGGTGCAGAGCAGAAAGACCAAAACGTTCTGCATGTTCAATAATCATACAGGCGGCATTTGGTACATCCACACCCACTTCAACGACACTGGTTGCAACAAGATAGGTCAACTCGCCTTTACGGAATTTCTCCATAATTCCCAGCTTTTCATCTTCGGGAATTCGGGAGTGAATTAATCCGGCAGGAATACCAGGATACACAGTTTTTGTGAGATGCTCATACATTGTTTCAGCATCCCGAAGGTCTGAGTTACCGGAATCATCAATACGGGGATAGACAAAATAGGCTTGATGCTCTCGTTCAAATTCAACCTTGACCGCTGCATAGACACGTTCCCGACTTTTTTCAGCAGCCAGGTAAGTTTTAACCGGCAGTCTTCCCTGAGGCATGGTATGGATTGAGGATACATCAAGATCACCAAAAACAGTAAGGGCAAGAGTTCGCGGAATAGGTGTTGCGGTCATTAGCAGTAGATCCGGCATATCTCCCTTATTAAGCAGGGCTATCCGCTGCAGGACTCCAAACCGGTGCTGTTCATCCACAATCACATAACGCAGTCTCTTAAAAACTACATCTTTGGAGAATAGGGCATGGGTACCGATAATGAGATCGATATCGCCCTCTACCAGAGCTTTCAGGATATGTTTCCGTCTGGATTGGGGGACTGATCCAGTCAGGTAGGCTAATCGAATTCCCAACGGCTCGAGGAATCGTGCGGCATTTTCAGCATGCTGCCTCGCAAGAAGCTCTGTTGGAGCCATAAATGCAGCCTGCCCGCGAACCTTTTGATCAATCACTTCCAAAGCAGATATAAAAGCGGTAAGTGTTTTACCTGAACCGACATCACCCTGAATAAGCCGAGCCATGGGGCGATTGCTTAAAAGGTCGGTTTTTATCTCTTCCAGCACTTTAATCTGATCCACGGTTAGCGTGAAGGGGAGATTGTTGATCAATGTTTGGGTAAGATGACTCGTTCCTGATGTAGAGGTCTTGTTCTTCTGCGGAATTTCAGTCTGCCTTCTGAGAGCCCTCCGACGGACTATTAGCTGTAGATAGAGAAGCTCCTCATACGCCAGTGTTTTTCTGGCAAGTTCCCGATCCTCATTACTCTTTGGGAAATGGATACTTTGCAGCGCTTCATACTTTGTCATGAGACCCATTGTCTGTCGTAAAGATTCAGGTAGTTCATCCTGAATATGCTTTACCGAAGTATGTAGTAAACTGGTAATATCTCTCCGTAAGGTATTCTGGGTAAGACGTCCCGAGAGGGGATATATGGGTAGAATTGAACCAAATGATTTAGATTCCTGATCGGGAATATACGGCTCAACTTCAAACGAACTGCTTTGCAGTTCACTGTACTTAACAGAGAAAGTTCCGTAAAGATAGAATTTTTTATCAATCTGCAGGAGCTCCTGCAGAAAGTTTCTGCCGAAACAGACAAGAGCAGCAGGTCCGCTCTCATCAGCGATGACAACTTTCAGTGTTCTGTTTCTGCCTCTTCCTATATAAGTATGCGATATAACCTCAATAATGGTATTTACAGGGGTTCCATTATATCCATTACTCAGAGGCACTTTTATTCTTCTGTCCTCATACGCTCTTGGTAAATGCAGAAGGAGGTTACACCAGTTTTTTATTCCTAATGCGGTATATGCTGCAAACGTAGATTTGCCGACGCCTTTCAGCTCACTGACTGGTTGCCGTAGTTCCCGCAGGTACATACCGAGGATTATCCGGTTAGAAGGGCAAAGAGGCGAGTGTGTTTGAGAGCCAAGCTATAACGAGACGGAAAACAATCGAAAGAGCAATGAAAGAAACTACTGAGGAGATCAGCAGAGTTCTTGCCGGAACTTCTTTCCCTTTAAACAGAAAATTATGTACCCTATTCTGCATTCCGGAGAGCAGGTTGTCCAAGATAGCTATATATTGGATGGAATTTGCTGTTTTCCGGTATTCAAGTAGGAGCCTGATTACAAATAGAATGATAAACAAAATAATAAAGAATGAGAGAACAGATCCTGCAGCCTTTACAATTAACGCAAGAATGATTCCAAAGGTTATTTTCCCCTGAGATCCCAAAATAGAAAAAATATTATTGAGAATACTCAAAGATATCATAGCTAGAATGGGGGAAAAATCAAATGCACCGCGCTGCAACCCGGGAAATCTGCGGAATAGATTTAAATAGGGATCAGTAATTTTTGTTATGTAGGTGTGGATCTTACCAAAACGAGATGCGCCGATTCCACCCCAGGAGAGAAAAATTCTGATTACAATTATAAATGAGTAGAGTGAAAGCAGCATGCTAAGAAAATTTGCTACCGGTTGCATAGAATTCTCCTTGGTTGAAACTATAGCTGCCTACAGTTTCTGAATAAAAATTTGGTTATGAATACCAGACATCCCTTACCAATGGGCTGTCCTTTATAATATCGATAAACTTTTCGGAAAATGCAACCCGAAGTTGATCAGAAACCTGAATAATTGTCTCCTGCCCAGAATCCTCATCATGAATATAGATAAATACTGAGCAGGTTCCCGGGGTATCCAGCAGCATATCCCGGATTTGATTTAGATTATCACTTATTGCCAGTTGTTTTGCAATACGGATGTTGATCCTTAAAATGCCCTGAGCACTCAATTTTTCAGGAGCTGTTACTGTATCAACAAGAAATTTAGGATCATCAGGTTTTGTGAGGTCTATTTTTCCGGTAAATCCGAGTATTTTATCTTTATCAACGAGCTGTCGATATTTCGCCCAGACTTTTGGGAAGATGACCAGTTCTATGGTTCCTGAAAAATCCTCAATGGTAACAAATGCCATAGGATCCCCTTTGCGGGTAACAATACTTCTTTTGTTTGTGACAATTCCCATGAGATTGCTTATACGATTATTGGTTAACCGATCGGGCCGCGACAGGTCAATTTGCACACAGCGTTTCCATATATCACGGTATTCATCCAGAGGATGGCCGGAAAAGTAGAACCCAAGCAGTTCCCGTTCAAACTCAAGTCTTTCGGAGCTTGAAATTTCATCAATCTGCTGCATTTCAAAATTCCCCAGAGATTCTTCCTCTTGGGTATCAAAAAGAGATGTCTGCCCGAATTGTGCGGCCTCTTTGCCTCTGGCAACATAATCAGTAACGCTCTCCAGATTCAAGAGAAGTGTAGCCCGGTTATCCCCCAGTGAATCAAAGGCGCCTGCTTTAATCAGGGATTCTAGTGTTTTACGGTTCGTCTGCTTTAAATTAATTCTGTTCAGAAATTCCATGAATGTGGCAAAAGGGCCATTCGCCTCACGTTCACTGATGATATGCCCGACCGCACCGGAACCAACATTTTTGACTCCTGTGAGTCCATATACAATTTTATTGTCCACTGCATTAAAGATACCGTCAGAGAGGTTGATATTTGGCGGAAGTAGCTCAATACCCATTGCAGTAACTTCATTAATATAATTAGTAAGTTTATCGGTATTATTAATTTCATTGGTAAGAGTCGCCGCCATGAATTCGACTGGATAATTAGCTTTCAGGTAGGCGGTCTGATAGGCAATTACGGAGTAGGCTGCTGCGTGTGATTTATTAAAACCATAACCGGCAAACGGTTCGAGCATTTCAAAGATCTCAAGAGCAAAATTTTGGCTGTATCCTTTTTTCAGTGCTCCTTCAATAAACTCAACTTTAAGTTTATCCATCTCTTTTAATTTTTTCTTTCCCATAGCCCGCCGCATAATATCTGCTTTGCCTAGTGAAAAACCGCCGATAATCTGACCGACCTTCATAACCTGTTCCTGATATACAATAACGCCATACGTTGATTTAAGCGTCTCCTCAAGATCGGGGTGGGGGTATTTTATGGTGATTTTTCCATTTTTACTGTCTACAAATTGGGGGATATTTGCCATCGGACCTGGTCTGTAGAGTGCATTCAGGGCTATAAGATCCTCTATCGAGTTTGGTTTTGCATTCTTAAGAATTCCCTGCATCCCTGAACTCTCAAACTGAAATATACTTGAGCTTTTTCCCTCACAAAGAAGGTTGAATGTAGCGGGATCATCCTCCGGGATTGTATTGATGTCTAAATCGATTCCGCGTTTTTTAATAAGCGCTACACTGTTTTTTATCTGGGTGAGTGTTTTGAGTCCGAGAAAGTCCATTTTTACCAAACCGCACTCTTCCAGCAGTTCCATGGTGTACTGTGTGGAAATCGCCCCTGTTTTAGGTTCACGGTAGAGCGGAACATAGTCGGTCAATTTATCATGCCCAATAACTATCCCGGCTGCGTGTGTTGAGCAGTGTCTGTTAAGTCCCTCAAGCCGGCGGCTGACATCAAACAACTCGGTATAAATTCCGCCTTTTTTCTCCAGCTCAGCAAGCTGCGGTTCCTGGTTAAATGCTTTTTTAAGCGTCATTTTGGGATCATTCGGTATCATTTTTGATATGAGATCAGATTCTGCAAATGGTATATCCAGAACTCTGGCAACATCTTTCACCACAGCTTTTGCTTTAAGTGTTCCAAAGGTTATGATCTGTCCAACCCGGTCTTTTCCATATTTTTCAGTAACGTAGTCAATAACTTCCTGTCGGCGGACAAAACAGAAGTCGATGTCAAAGTCAGGCATACTTACTCTGTCCGGGTTCAGGAAACGTTCAAAAAGCAGCTCATACTTCAGAGGATCAATATCGGTAATAGTGAGACCGTAAGCTACAATCGAACCTGCTCCTGAGCCGCGGCCCGGACCAACCGGAATATCATGCATTTTTGCCCAATAGATAAAATCCCATACAATAAGAAAATATCCGGTAAAACCCATCTTGATGATAACATTCAGCTCAAAATTTGTTCTCTCTCTGATTTCATCGGTAACTACAGGATATCGGGTTTTAATACCCTTCATGGTCAAGTGCCTGAGGTAGTCATCGGGGGAGTTGAAGCCATCCGGAATATCGTATTTCGGGAGGAGTGGGCCGGGAAGATCAATCTTGATATTGCACATTTCGGCAATTCGCAGAGTATTTGTTATGGCTTCAGGGGCATAGGGAAAGAGTGCTGCCATATCATCCCCGCTTTTCATATAAAACTGATCGGTTTTGAACTGCATTCGCCCGGTATCGTTTTTTTTTCTGTTTGTGCCGATGCAGATAAGTATATCCTGTGCATTAGCATCTTCCTGCTCAAGGTAGTGAATGTCATTGGTTGCTGTTAGCGGAATTCCGGTTTCTCTTGAGAGTTTTAGAAGCTGAGGGTTTACCGTTTTCTGCTCCTGAATTCCATGATCCTGCAGTTCCAGGAAATAATTTCCCTCACCAAACAGATTTTGATAGAAGTATGCTCTTTCTTTTGCTTTCTCATAATTATTGGTCAGCAGCAGGTGGGGAATCTCTCCGCCCAGACAGGCTGAAAGACCAATAAGATTGGCACTGTACTGCTCCAGAACTTCAAAATCTATTCTGGGTTTATAATAGAATCCTTCGGTGTAGGCAATTGAGCTAAGCACAAGAAGATTTTTATATCCTTCATAATTTTTGGCCAGCAGGATGAGGTGATGATACCGATTCCCTGATTCACTTCCATTTTTGATGTTTCGTGATGTGGGAGCCACATAGAATTCGCAGCCAACTATAGGGTTAATCTCCTGTTTAATGCATTCCTTATAGAATTTCAGTGCGCCAAACATATTACCGTGGTCAGTTATAGCAAGATGCTTCATTCCCATCTCTTTAGCTTTTTTCACCATTTTTGGAATGGATGCGGCTCCATCAAGAAGTGAGTAATCGGTATGATTATGTAAGTGAACAAAGTCTGTCATGCTATCCTCATAGTCTGGGTTATCATTGATCAAATCCTTCGGTCGTAAGGTACCATACCCCTGCCCCAGGGGATGATACTTTTCATTAATTGGCCGGAATGCAGCTGCCTAAACTATACCCTGTTAGGGAAGTGCTGTAAATACGGTAATAAATATTCATTTATCACTATGTTATTATGATATTTAGGTAAAAGCAAGTTTCAAGAATCAAAAAATCAAATTGGAAATTTTGTTTATTTTAGAAATTTGCTCAATCACCCATAGTGGTGTACTATATAAACAGACTATAGAGGGTGTTGTACGATATTTGGAACAATTTTTGTTCCAGTTAAGGGGGCGGTAATGAAAGAGTATTATATCGATCAGGATTCAGCAGAAACCAAAGAGTGGCTTGAATCGCTGGAGGGAGTTATAAAGCATGAGGGAAATGAAAAAGCTGATTTTCTTCTTCGGGAACTTACCGAAAGTGCAAGAAGACAGGGTGTAAGCACCTCTCCCGGTGTTCTCTCCCCATATACCAATACCATACTTCCCGGAAATTCAGAGAAAATACCCCTGGATGACTCATATACTGCAATGAAAGTTGCTGCCTATGTGCGTTGGAATGCAATGGCTATGGTTGCCAGGGCAAATAAAGAGGGTCGCAATTTAGGCGGTCATATTGCAAGCTTTGCATCCTCTGCGGTTCTGTACGAAGTGGGTTTTAACTGGTTTTTTCGTGGTTCTGATTCTGAATTCGGACAGGATCTCATATTTTTTCAGGGCCATTCAGCGCCCGGAATTTACGCTCGTGCATTTGTCGAGGATAGACTTAGTGAGGAGCAATTGCAGAATTTTCGAAGAGAAACAGAAGGGAAGGGCCTTTCCTCTTACCCCCACCCCTGGTTGATGCCTGATTTTTGGCAGTTTCCAACCGTTTCTATGGGGCTGGGTCCCCTAATGGGAGTATATCAGGCACGTTTTATGAAATATATGGACGCCAGAGAACTCTCAAAAGCAGGGGATCGAAAAGTTTGGGTATTTATGGGAGACGGTGAATCAGATGAACCCGAATCCCAGGCAGCTCTTACACTTGCAGCTAGAGAAAACCTGGATAATCTTATTTATGTCGTGAATTGTAATCTGCAGAGGCTTGATGGTCCGGTTCGTGGTAATGGAAAAATTATCCAGGAACTTGAGGGTAATTTTAGAGGTGCCGGATGGAATGTGATAAAAATCATTTGGGGAACTGAATGGGATGAGATTATGACGCGGGATACCGAGGGGCTGTTGCTGAGAAAAATATCTTCCATGGTAGACGGGGAGTTCCAGACAATACGTGCCCGCGGATCGGAATACATGAGGAAAGCTCTATTTGGTGATGATGATCGTCTTCTGAAACTGGTTGAAGATAAATCAGATAAAGAACTCTGGCAAATGTCCAGAGGAGGGCATGATCCGAGAAAAGTCTATGCAGCTTTTGCAGAGGCCCGAAAGCATACGGGAAAACCTACCGTTATACTGGTTAAAACTGTTAAAGGGTTTGGTATGGGAAAAGAGGGTGAGGCTGCGATGGGTGCCCACAACCAGAAAAAGATGAATTTTGAAGGATTAAAAGAATTTCGTGATCGATTTCACATTCCTCTTGAAGATAATCAGTTAGAGTCTTTACCGTTCATACGGCCTCCAGAGGGGAGTGATGAGGCAGAATTTATTAAACGATCCCGGAAAAAACTGGGAGGCCCGGTCCCTTCACGGACTGTAGTGAATGAAAATCTCAAGATTCCTGAGTTGTCGCTGTTCAAGGCATTGCTAGGGTCTTCCGGTGATCGGGAAATGTCCACAACCATGGCCTTTGTCAGGATGCTGGGTATGCTGGCAAAAGATGCCCAAATTGGGAGACGGATAGTTCCGATTGTACCGGATGAAGCAAGGACTTTCGGTATGGAGGGGCTGTTTCGTCAACTGGGAATTTATGCTCCTACCGGTCAGCTCTATGAACCGGCTGATTCTGATTCTTTAATGTGGTATCGGGAAGATGCAAAAGGGCAGATTCTGGAGGAAGGAATTAATGAAGCCGGAGCATTTTCATCATGGATATCTGCCGGTACAGCACATGCAAATTATGGCATGGCAATGATACCTTTTTATACCTATTACTCTATTTTTGGTTTCCAGCGTATTGGGGATCTTGCCTGGGCAGCCGGCGACAGCAGAACACGCGGCTTCCTGATGGGAGCAACAGCCGGCAGAACAACCCTCAATGGTGAGGGACTGCAGCATCAGGATGGACACAGTCTTCTGGTAGCAGCAACACTTCCTACATGCAGGGCGTATGATCCCACATTCTCCTATGAACTTGCAGTTATTATGCATGATGGTCTGCAGAAAATGTATGGTAACGGTGAGGATATCTATTACTACATCACCTTGATGAATGAGAACTATGTGCAGCCTGCAATGCCGGAAGGTGCTGAGGAGGGTATTATTAAAGGTATCTATCAGTATAGAAAAGCCGGTGATGGAACCAAACGTGTTCAGCTTCTCGGCAGTGGTACAATCTTCCGTGAAATAATAGCAGCTGCAGATATCTTAATGGAAGATTATGGGGTAGAGGCTGATATTTGGGGAATACCCGGCGTTAATCAGCTTGCCCGAGATGGATATGAAGTTGACCGTTGGAATCTGATGAATCCAGGTGAACCCAAGAAAATATCCTATGTATCACAGGTGATGACGAATGCAGTTGGTCCTACAGTAATAAGTACAGATTATATGCGGGCATATCCTGAGCAGATACGCAGGTTTATACCCGGTGAAGTTACTATTTTAGGAACTGACGGCTATGGACGCAGTGACTCCAGAGAAAATCTGCGTGATTTTTTCGAGGTCGACAGAAAGTATATTGTTCTGGCAGCGCTAAATGGTTTAGCATCTGAGGGTAGTATAGATGTGAGTGTAGTAAAAGAGGCGGTCAGTAAATTTAATATAGAACCCGTGCGCCCTGCGCCATGGATCATGTGACGGAGGTTAAGTGATGGCAATAAAAGAGATACTTGTTCCGGATATTGGTGATTCTGATGTCAGCATAATTGATGTTTTTGTCACTACCGGTGATGTTATCGTAGAGGAAGATTCCCTGATTTCTCTGGAGAGCGAAAAAGCAGTTATGGATATTCCCTCTCCATTCAGCGGCAAGGTAACAGAGGTTCTGGTGAAACCGGATGATACTGTATCAAAGGGGGATCTTTTGGCCTATATTGAGACAGGGACGGAGGTGGAAGACGGGAGGCCGGAACCCTCTGGACAGAAAGTTGAGTCTGCTGCAATGGAAAAAGTATCAGCACCAGCAGCAGCACCAGCACCAACGCCAACGCCAACGCCGGCAGCACCGGTTCTGCAGAATACTCCAGCTGGTAAATATCATGCATCTCCATCTGTACGTCAGTATGCAAGAGAATTGGGAGTTAGTTTGGGTCTGGTTGTTGGATCAGGACCCAAAGGGCGAATTACTCGTGAGGATATTCAGGGATTAGTGCAGAAAACAGTTAGAGATTTGTTGGAAAAAGGTACCGGTTCCCAAGGGTTTTCGGGTATCCCTGCAATTCCGTTAGAGGATTTTTCCCGGTATGGAGAGATTGAGACTGAGAAGTTGGGACGAATTAAGCGTATATCAGGCCCGAGGCTTCATACAAGCTGGCTGAACATTCCATTGGTTACGCATTTTGATGAATCAGACATTACTGATTTAGAGCTGTTTAGAAAACGTTTAAATAGTTTCTCTCGGGATGAGGGTGTCCGGTTCAGTATTCTTCCCTTTATCGTTAAGGCAGTGGTGCAGACGTTGAAAAATTTTCCCCAGGTAAATTCATCTATCGATACCGAACAACAAATGATAATCAAAAAGAAGTACTATAATATTGGCATAGCGATTGATACACCGGATGGTCTGGTTGTTCCTGTAATTAAAAATGCTGATACAAAAACTCTGGGTGAAATTGGGCGTGAATTGGCTGATCTTAGTGATCGTGCCAGAATGGGTAAACTGAAACCAGATGACTACAGCGGCGGAAGTTTTAGTATTTCCAGCTTAGGTGGAATTGGGGGGACAGGATTTACACCGATAGTAAATGCTCCGCAGGCAGCTATTTTAGGGATTTCCAGATCATCTGTAAAACCTGAATGGAATGGGACAGAATTTATTCCAAGAACTATACTGCCGTTTTCTCTCTCCTATGATCATCGGATTATTGATGGTGCGGAAGGAGCAAGGTTTTGTCGTGAACTTGCCGGGGTAATTGAAAAATATCCGATTATCCTGGTAGATTAATCGAAATTGGTAATAGGTACTTCTGTATGGATAAGATGCTGAGCTCTTCATTCCAGACTTACTTCCTCCAAAGCGTGTGAAATAACCGGTCTTCGATAGTAACGATAAGCTGATTCGGTTTTGAAACCCAATGAAGTGTAGAGTGCAAGAGCTGCTTGGTTACGGCTGTTCACTTCCAGACCGGCAGGTTTTTTATAGGTCGTATGGATAAAATGAGCTAGTTCACAGAGAGCCAGCTTTCCAAGTCCTTTTCTTCGATATTCTGGGAGAACTCCAAATCCAAATATAAATGCTGTATTTTCAGGCTTGGTATATGCTATGCACCCCATGCCGACAACAGAGTGGTCTTGGTGAAATGAGTAACAGTGCCGATCCTCAGATTGGAAGGTACTCTCCAACATCACACGTGCATTTTCAGATGAACCGTTAAATATGCTCACATTCAGTTTAATAAACTCATCAACACTATTTATAGATGTTTTTTTTAATGTAATCCCGGTTTCCTGATATGGAATGTCAGTATCCAGTTTCATGCTGTATTCAGTAAAATCATATGGTATTTCTGCATTTTTCAGCATCTGCAGGCCACTTTCAGATTGATCATTACAGACGAAAAGCAGTGATGGAAAATTAAATTCCAATAGTTCAGCTTCTGCTTTTGTGAGGAGATTTTTGAAGACCCCTTTTTTCCTGTAGGAAGGATTAACGAAACCCGAGATCTCAGCCTCTTCCGGGGTGGGGATGAATAATGCTGCGACACCAACCAGCTCTTTACCTGCCCGGGCGGTATGAAAAAGTCTGAGAGAGGGTTCACAGGTATATGCGGCATTTACCGAAATATCTATTGATTCATGGGTTTTATCATGTGCAGAGCAAGTCCTGATAAGTTTGTTTACAGCACTCATTTCAGCAGTGGTAAAAGTTTGCTGCGAATGATAGGTTATCTTTTTCAATCAGCACACCTCTATAAGTTGGGAAAGATCGGGTTTGATATGACAGCATAGAAAAAATATATTATATCAGATATTCACTGCAGCGATGTGTTATAGAGCGAAAAAAGAAAATTTTTCTGAATTATGCAGGATTTGGGAATCTGTATTCGATGCTCAGAACTACATGAAAACCGGAGTTTTTGAAAACTTGCTGGTTCATCTGGATGGGATTCTGGAAGCTCCTCCGGAAAGCATGCCCTGGGATGCAGTCTGCTATTATTCCCGGGGTTTCTTAACTGAATGAGATCCTCAACTATCATCAGCTTTTTTATGACGAAGTAATACAAAATAGATAATAACTGAAGATAAAATAAGAAAAATCAGTGCAGGAATCGGCGAATCACTTTGTGCCGTAAAGAGTGACGGCGTAGGCATAACCGAGCCCTCATAATTTACTAAAATGCTGGAGAATAAATTATTCCCCACATGGATACCAACAGCCAGTTCATATCCGCCGTCCTTAAGTGAAAAATACATGAGGATAAAACCAAAGAGAAAGTAAAAAAGATAGATTGCCCAGGAATTACTGTAGAGAGATATTTCAGGATTAAAAAGGTGTACTGACATAAACAGCAATCCTGATATCAGTGCAGCAGGCAGTTTCCGATCAGAATAAATACCGACCCATCTCCCCAGAAATGTACGAAAAAGAAGTTCCTCAGAGGTTGCCTGTATACCTACCATGATAATAGCAGCGGGAAGAAACAGCAGCAGTGACTGTACATTCAGCGTTAACATCAATTGACCGGGAGAAAAAAGAGATTCTAAAATGGTAAAGAGTGAAAGCAGCAGTATCCAAATGAAGCAGGCGATAAGACCTCTCCGAACTCTTACATGCGGGGTGTCTGTGATAAAATCTTTTATTGAGAAATGAAGGATAAACTTTGCCGCAGCAAGCGTACCGGAAAGGAGTGCCAGGAATCCAATGTTTAATACTAAATAAGTACGTAATGAGTAGAAAAAACCTTCAGCACCCGGTCTTGGTGCTGGTTCATTTATAAGTAGTTTTGAAAAAATATCTGCCAATAAATTGCCTGCCCCATACCAAAACAGGAGAATACAAATAAGAGCTGCGGTAAAATAGAGGGTTTTTGATTGTCTCATAACTGAATTATGTTGAAAGATTGTGAAAAAGTACAGAGTCGGCTACAATATCGTATGAAGAACCGGAGGCTTAAAAAAAGAATCAGGCAGCTTGAGCAGGAAATCACTTCACTGTTGGAAAATTCAAGTGCCAATGAAGAGTTGATTTTCGCCTGCAGGCAGAATCTCACCTCCTTTTATGAACAAGCCGACAGGTTTGATTCTGCAAATGCAGTACGTATGGAAATTGCCGGCGGCTTCATGAAATCAGGACAAACACACAAAGCTATTACTGAATATCATCAGGTTCTGAAAAAATCACGAAATGCTGCAAATTATATACAAACAACAGAAACTCTCAGGATGATAGGTGCCTATTTTCAGGTGCAGGGAAACTATAAATCTGCGCTCCGATTCTTTACCGCAGCATTACATACAGCCAGAAAGAGCGGGAGCGGCAAGCAGTTATTCAAGACGTTAACTGATCTGGGAAATATCTATGATGTTTTGGAAGATGATGACCAAAGCCTTTCCTGCTATGAACTTGCGGTTGAACAGGTCGGGGACAAGAGTACTGATTTTCCGGTTAGCTATGTATGCATGCTAATTGGGTCCCAGTATCAAAAGAGAGACCGGACCCCTTGTGCATATGCGTGGTTTAAAAAATCTGTTATGTATGCACAGAGTTCAATGGATGCAAATGGCGCGGATGCCCTGCAGGATTTTGCAACGGCACAATATAAACTGGCATGCATTGAATTTGATCTTGGAAATGGTCCTCAGGCCGAAACCCGATTAAGTGAATTACTGCAGTTTTGCAATCTGCATGAGCTTCCGGTTAGTGAGGCTCTGGCTACTATCCAGTTAGTAGGAGTACGTTTGAAATCAGGGAGCACCGCAGGTTCGCTTCCATTACTGCAGGAACAGGTTGATAAAATACGAAGGACCCCGGGTATATACCCTCCAGAATGTTTTATGGTATTCAAATTAATCGGTGATCACTGTAAATATTTTCTGAAAGATACTGCTGCAGCAGAGAGATTCTATGCTTTGTATTTGAAAATGGCAGGGGGAAAATGGAAAACATATTTAACAGAATAGTCAGTGAGCTTCCTGATGATCAGGTAGTGTTCGTTTTCCCTACAGAGGTAACTGCAAACTCCTGGATGCGGCGAATACTGCGGAATGCGGGGGTAGCGGGTGCAAGAGTTGCAAGAGCTGTCAGAACTGACAGATTTATATCCTGGGATACCTTTTTACGCCTGGTAAGTAAGGATCCTGACACACTTCAACCGGCAGGGGCAGCATCGAGGCGCCTTTTTGCTGTTGAGTTTCTTCTGGGAAATGCTGCAAAGCCTGTTCTGCAGTCAATTGTACCGCTGAAGTATGCGAAAAACTATCAAACTTTTATATCTTCTGTGGCAAAGATGCTGCCTGATCTATTGGTCTACAAACATAGGAGGGATTATTTTCAGGATTCATCCCTCCCTGAGGGGATTCCAAAAACTATAACTGAAGATCTGGATCTTCTGGAATCTGCATATTCTCAATTTCTCTCTGATTCAAAAATGTTTGAACCTGTTGAGATATCGACAGTAATTCTCTCATCACAGAACTCTGATAATATAACTGATCACAAGGGAGAGCGCTTTAGTATTTTTTTCCCTGAAGTAATAACAGATCTCTCCCGTATTGATGATTTTGGTCAAAGTTTCCTGAAAGGGATGGGTGAACCAGTTCTCTCAGGAAGTCTTGATATTGCTGATTTTCCGAAGATTCAGGTGTATGAGCATGCCGGACATGAGTTGTCAGCAGTGCTGGGGAAAATTGAGAAATTACTTCGGGATGGAGTTGATCCAGCGGATATTGCTGTAACAGCCGGATCCTATGGAAAATGGATGGCTGAGTTGAAAGGTGCTGCTGATCTGAGGGGACTTCCTTTAAGATTTCGTCAAGGGCAGGCTGTTTCCGGTTTTCCTGTGACGCGAATTTTTAGGGATATGCTTGATGCAGCCCAACAAAATTTTTCACTGGAGTCAATGAAAAAGCTGCTGCTGAACAGGAGTTATCCCTGGCAGAATCGGGAAATGGGAATGAACCTGGTAAAGCTGGGGGTTGAATACTCCTGTGCAGGAAATTATCGCTCTGGACGAATCTACAAAGATGTGTGGGAAGAAAAACTGAAAAAATCAGGAAATAGCGAAGTTCTCTCCTACTATCGCAAACTTTCAGGCATGCTTCGAGCCCTTAAGGCGGAGGAATCTCCCACCGGTTTCTTTACTATTCTCATGCAGTTTTGGAACTCTTTCCTCTATGCAGATGCCTGGGGCAGTACCGATAATAGCGGCGATAATGACAATAGTGACGATAGCGGTGTTAGTGCCGAGCCGGCTGAGGATGAAATACTGACGGCAGAACAGGAAGTGATCAGTTTCTGTCTTGATAATCTAAGAAACTTTATCCGGTTGTGTGAAAGCTGCAGTATAAAATCAATTCCCGCTATCTTTTCTCTCTGGTTATCTGTACTTGATACTGTTTGGTACGTGCCGCAAATAAAAGATGCGGGAATTTCGGTCTATCCATATGGGATATCAGCGGGAATTAACCCGGATTTTCACTTTGTAACGGGTATGACACAATCAGGAACAGAGCAAGTTTCCACACCGCTCTCATTTCTTCAGGAACATTACAGAACGGCTTTTTCTTCGCAGGAGAAGGATCTTACAGAGGCTTTTATACAGATCTATGCCGTATCAGGATCCAGTGTTGAGTTTTCCTGCTGTCGACGGGATTTTGATGGATCACAGCTTCCAGCTGGTTGGTTTGTAGAAAATGATCATATACAGTCTGAAAAACCACAATACAATTTTGAACTTTTTTTACAGGAACAGCGGTATTGGTATGATAGGGGTGAAAGTGCAAGGGGTAAAGGGAGTATGTTTCCGGAATATCTCTATCCTGTTCAGAAGAAAGGTTTTCTCATTGCAGCAGAAACGACCCTCTCAGATAAAGGATTTAATTTTCTCAATACAATAAATGAAAATGAATCAGTTCGCTTGAAGATTATTGAATCTGTCAGTAGTAGTGAAGAGACGGTAAACAGTGGAAAGAGTGTTAAAATTTCTCCTACTACAGTGGATACCTTTTCCGCTTGCCCATTTGACTGGTTGCTGACGCACACTTTAAAAGCGGATCAGGAAGATTATACCCTTGTGTATGCACCTCCGCGGGTAATTGGGATTCTCATACATAATTGCTATGCAGATTTGTACAGGGAGATTAATAAGATAACCGGAAGTTTCTCAAAGGTGAAAATTGATTTCTATACTGATTTAATTCATGAAATCATTGATGATCGCATGGATAAAATGGCTATTAAGCCAACTGCCCCTATATTACCGGTGCAGGTGTGGCTCCGTGATTATCTACATGAATACCTGCCGGGGATTCTTTCTGCTGATGTGGAGAAACTGGATGGATGGAGGAGTCTTCTCATAGAAGAGACTCTTTCCGCAGATTTGCCCGGTTCCGGAGCTGTTCTTGGGGGAAGGCTGGATCGGGCTGCTGTTGGTTTGGATCCTGAAGGGGTACGAAGTACCGCAGTAATAGATTATAAGAAAAACAACCGTGTTCGGCCGAAAAGTTTTGCCGGATCCAGTGATGCTCCGGATTCATATCAGCTCCCTTTGTATGCCTTTTTGCTCGAATCTGATCCCTCTTTATCAGAGGCTGGGGGTGGAGGTGATGTGACACATGCATTTTATTATGATGTTACAAAAAGAAAATATGTTACTATTTGCGGTGATGGAAAAAGTGATACAACAGATAATTTTAGAAGAATGATAGCTATTGCATTGGAGAAAGCGGAAGAAGTAGCAGAAAGGATTCAGGATGGAGATTTCCGGGCTGTTCCGAGCCTGGATCGTTGTAAGAGCTGCCGGAACCGCGATATTTGCAGAGGAAGGTTTGCTGTACAATGAGCATAATAACTGAATTTCTTGATAGAAAACTGGATCCTGAACAACTGGCAGCTGTAAATACTGACAGGAACAGTGTTGTTTCTGCTGGTGCAGGGTCAGGGAAAACAACAGTTCTATCCTACCGGTTTCTCCGCCTTATTATTGATGGGAAAGCTTCTGTTGATGAAATTCTCACGCTGACATTTACCCGAAAAGCTGCTGCTGAAATGCATGAAAGAATTCACCGGCTTCTTGCAGCCAACAGCAAAAATACACTGATAATGAAGCAGCTGCGTCAATTTGAAAAAGCCAATATATCCACACTTGATAGCTTCTGTGCACGTATTGCCCGAACAGATTGTCTCCGGTATGGAATCCCGGCAGACTTTGTGCAGGATGATGAAAAAAGTATAAAGATTGCCCGGGAGACTGCTATGGAAATGGTGTTGAATCTGGGGGGTCTGCAGGGAGATAAGGGGCTAACCGAATTAATCAGACTGCATACTCTGGACGGGGTTGTGGAGAAGATATTATTACCATTGGCCACTAATTTCTGCAGCCCGGCTAATCCGGTTGATTTCACTGCTTGTGCCGAAAAACAGATCTCACTACTGAAGATATATGCAAAGGAAAAACTGCTGATTTTAGCAGACTCTGCAAAGTTTATTTTGACCCTTCCTCAGAGCAGTGCTACATTAAGAAAAGCAGCTGAAACTGCACAAAAGTTTCTCGAAACTGTTTTAGATCCGGTTGAAGAGGGGCGATGGGAACCTGCCGTTACTCAGCTTAAAGGATTTCAGATATGGAGAAAACCTTCCGGCAAAAAGGAAGAACTGCTCCTGCTCCGAGAGGAGACAATCATCTGGCAAAAGGAGTTTCCTCTCCTGATTTTATTGGTAAAATCTCTTGCCCGGAAATCGGTAATGAAAGATGTATATCAATTTCTTTCCGGTTTTCAGGAAGAGTTTCTAAAACGAAAAAGGAGCTCCGGTACCCTCTCCTTTCTTGATGTCTCAACACTCGCTGTTGATATTTTATTAACCAGCAAACCGGTACGTACATACTACAAAAAGCAGTTCAGATTTATTATGATTGATGAATTTCAGGATAATAATGAGCTGCAGAGAAAACTACTTTTTCTTCTTGCAGAAAAACATGATCGTCATGCCGAAGGAGTTCCTGAAGGAGATGATCTGATTGATGATAAACTCTTTTTTGTAGGGGATGAGAAACAGTCTATTTATCGATTTCGGGGGGCAGATGTAAGTGTGTTCAAACACCTGAAAAATGATATTAGGGAAATTGGTGGACAGCAGCTTACGCTCAAGACAAACTATCGGAGCCGAAGTACGCTTATTAAACGATTTAATACTTTCTTCGGAAGTATTATGGATGGAAATGAGGACTATGAGGCTGAATTTCTTCCTCTTCTGTCGGGAATGCAGTATGAAGATGGGTCTCCCCCTCTTGATATAATGGTATATCCCTATTCTGAGGCTCCTCTGAGTACAGAAGGGGATCTTGGTACAGTGGATGAACTTCTAAAACCTGCAGAGGCCGAAGCGCTTTATATTGCACAACACATAAAAAAGCACGTAGAGTCAGAAGACTTATTGGTTCCGGTTATAGATACCGGGAAAACCAGGCCATTGGGGTATGATGATTTTGCGTTACTGCTTCGTTCCACTTCAAACCAAATGCTTTATGAGAAGGCCTTCAAAAACCTGGGAGTGCCCTATACCGTCCAGGCAGCACGGGCACTTTTTCTTGAAGCGCCGGTTAATGATATTTACCAGCTTCTTCAACTGGTTGTATATCCGGGTGACCGCCATGCTTATGCAGCTTTATTGCGTTCTCCATTTGTCAATTTGCCCGATACGGCAGTATTTTCTCTACTCAGCAATAGAGAAGCACCTGTTTTCAGTAAAGAAGCAGGAGAGGAAATTACAGATCCGGTGGTTCTCCACAGGTATCAGCTGGCATCCGGTTTATATGGTGATTTGATAAGGATGACAGATTCCATTCCTTTAACAGAGATTCTGCAATTTATCTGGTACAAGGGTGGATATCGTTGGTATATTCTAAAAAAACCCGTTAATCATGCCTATCTGGAATATTATGACTATTTACGGGAAATCGCAAAGAAAGCTGATGAAAGGGGCGATTCAACGGCTATTTTTCTCGATTCACTGCGTGAAAAACTGGGGGTGAATCAGAAAACTGATGAAATAGATCTGTTTCAGCAGGAAGCAGCCGGTGTACAGATCATGACAGTACACAAATCAAAGGGTTTGGAGTTTCCGGCAGTAATACTTGCAGATGCCGGGAACTCAGGAAGGAATTCTACTGAACCGCTGGTATTTGGGGGGACGGAGGATACCGGCCCTTCAATTCCCTATGTAGAACGGACATATGGTGAAAAATACGAAACTGTATCAAATTTCTTTTATATTCAAGGAAAAGAACTTGCTGAAGCCATGAGTGCTGCAGAACTTAAACGGGTGTTATATGTTGCCATGACCCGGGCACAGCATTATTTACTGGTGACCGGCTGTTGGACAAAAATGAACAGAGGTGAAAAATCGAGTGATAAAA
The DNA here is from genome assembly GCA_964567895.1 of uncultured Spirochaetales bacterium. GTDB lineage: Bacteria > Spirochaetota > Spirochaetia > JABMQR01 > JABMQR01 > JABMQR01. The sequence goes on from CAZMOX010000025.1 coordinate 21,594, forward strand.
ACTTCCTCTCTTTATTGGCAAAGGCTTTGGGTGCAGAACCGGGAGAGACTGATTTTAAATCAAGTGATGGTAAGATTCGTATTTGCTCAATACCGGCATATGAGGAGAGCGATACCTATCGAATCGGCAGCAGCGGCTCTGTCGGCAACAGAGATGACGGGATTGCAGCAATGATGCGAACCCGGGAAAAGTATAATGAAACACCTGTGGTAACGTACATATCAAAACAACGGGAAGTGACGGCAACCGGGCTCAACAGGATTGAACAGGGTGGCGTAAAACGGCTCTTGCCCTCAATACCTTCCGATTCTTTGTTCAATCAGATCGCGGATCGTAAACGTAATGCAGCGGCAGGATTTGGTACTTTTTGCCATGCTGTAATTGAGAATCGGCTGAAAGAGAGACGTGAACTGCCATTAATTCCACAGCAGCTGCAGGGGCTTACCGGGCAGCAGCTTGAGATGGTTATAAAAGATGGAAATGACCTTGCCGATAGATTTCTTGCATCCCGTGCCTATAAAATAATTACCGGAAATTCGAATACAGTCATCGAGGCTGAAGTACCTTTTTTCCTGAGGAAAGAGGAAGAAGGAAACCCGGTATTTATTAGGGGAGTGATTGATTTACTTATTCAAACCCCGCATGAAACAGTAGTAATTGATATGAAAACAGACAGATATTGTAATCCTGATGAATATCGTGTGCAGCTGAAGATCTATATGGAAGCTGCCGCTGCATTTACCCGCAAGCCGGTTAAAGGTGCAATTGTATATCTTCGTGAACCGGAGGAGCTGAAATGGATAGTGTAATAATTCGTACATACGGAATTCAGCAAAATACAGAGATTGCCAGAGGACTTTTGGAAGAGGCTGGTATAGTCTCGCTTGTTGCTTCAGATGATGCAGGTGGATCATTTCCCAATATTTTTCTCTCCGGCATAGGATTTCAACTGATGGTAAATAGTGGTGATGTAGAAAAGGCTGAAGAAGTTCTGGCGGTTCTTGATCCGGAAAATACCATATAACGGTTAAAAAACTCTTATTTTCTCAGTGTAGCTACCGCCTTTCTGATTCGCTCAAGTGCGCCTTGCAGAGCTGCAGTCTGCGTTCCAAAATTTATTCGTACAAAATCTTTTCCTTCAGGTCCGAACCAATTACCATCATGAAACAGGACGTCAGCCTCGTTGCTGAAAAATGTTACGGGTGTATTCTCAGGCAGGAGCGGAATAAGTTTTTTGCAGTCAATAAAAGCAATAAAACTTGCCTCGGGAATAATGAGAACCATTTCCGGGATATACTTTTTTAAATACGCATCTATCAATTCCAGGTTTTTATGAAGATATGCCAGCAGTTCAATTAACCATGGATGACCCTGTTCATAAGCAGCGATGGCTGCAATCTGGGCAAAAATAGTAGGGTGCGATAACGACATGCTTTCGAGGAAAGATTGGTATTCAGCACGAATTTCAGGATCGGGAATAATAGAAAAGGCCGCTTTTTCTCCTGCAATATTAAACGTTTTTGAGGGAGACATGAAGGTAACCGATGCAGTTTTTCCTGAGAGGGAGGAGAATGGGGTATGTATAATTCCAGGATAGGTGAGATCCGCATGAATCTCATCAGAGATGACAGCTACGTTATATTTTTCACAAAGAGTTGCAATTTTTGTTAATTCAGAATAATTCCAAACCCGGCCTGCCGGATTGTGAGGGCTGCAGAGAAGGAGTATTGTATTGACTGGATCTGCAAGAGACTTCTCGAGATTCTTGAAATCAATGTGGAAAGTATTCTCCTGCTGGAGTAAGGGGTTTCTCACAACAGTACGGCCGCTTTTTTCAATTATGGTGAAGAAGGGGTTGTAGGCAGGAGTTTGTACAATTATTCCTTCTCCAGCTTTAGATAAAATGCGTATGGATGAAGCTACGCCTGTAAGAAGACCCGGGGTAAATGTTACGTTTTCTTTTGGAACCTTCCAGTTGTGTTTTTGTATCAGCCAGGAACAGAAGACTGTAATCAATTCTTTGGGACTCATAGGGTATCCAAGAACTGGATGTGAAACCCGGGTTTTTAGTGCTTCAGTTACAGCGGGGGGTGGGCTGAATTCCATATCAGCTACCCAAAAGGGTTCAGCATCCCGATTGCCTCCAAGGGCTGTTATTACAGATGTATCCCATTTGACTGAATCAGAGTGCTTTCTGTCATTGTTTTCATCAAAATTATACATATTCATAATTAATGATAGTATAGCCTATATTGCAATCACTGTCATAGATTCAGGATAGAATCAGTTGGTGAGAAGTGCCTCATCTGTTGCGTATTCTGTCTGCCTGATTTTATGGAATTTCTTGACAAGTTTTTCTACGGTAAGATTTTTTTTCTCATCTCCGCTAACATCCAGAATAATTTCCCCTCTGTCCATCATTAGCAGCCTGTTTCCATACTCAATAGCATGCTTCATGTTGTGGGTAATCATCATTGAAGTGAGCTTGTAATCATCGATAAATAGCTGTGTAAGTCCCAGGACAATTTCGGCATTGCGCGGGTCAAGTGCTGCAGTATGTTCATCCAGCAGCAACAGGGCAGGACGGGATAAAACAGTCATAAGAAGGGTAAGAGCCTGACGCTGTCCACCGGATAATAGCCCAACATTGTCTTTAAGGCGATTTTCCAGACCCATTTCCAGAGCAACAAGCTCTTTCTTAAACAGTTCTCTTTGTTTGGCATTCAGACTGATCTTTAATCCCTTGAATCCCTTTTTAAAACAAATATTCATGTTATCTTCCAGAGATAATTTCCCAGATGTGCCCAGGGTTGGATTCTGAAAGATTCTTCCTATATATGCAGCCCGTTTATACTCTGGTGAACGTGTTACATCTTTTCCCAGAATCTGTATAGATCCTATGCTGGGTATTATCGAACCGGATATCAGATTGAGAAGAGTGGTTTTCCCGGCACCGTTGCTCCCTACGATGGTAATAAAATCACCATCCTGTACGGTTAGTGAGATGTTACGGATTGCGGTGTTTTCATTAACAGTACCAGGGTTGAAGGTTTTTGCCATATTCTTGATGACTATCATTTTATACCCCATTTTTTACTGCCGATATTTTCCCGGGTTTTTGCAATCACCAGTGAGACAATTACCAGCACACCAGTCAACAGCTTTAGATCGCTTGGTGTCAGATTAATATAGTATCCGTAGTATCTTCCAAAAAACATAAGTGCCTTGTAGAGGATTGCTCCAAGTATCACCTGAATAGTTAGCATTCCAATTTTGTTTGATCTAAAGAGGAACTCTCCCAGCATAACTGCTGCAAGACCCTGTACCACCATTCCAACACCAAGATTTGCATCTGCAAATCCCTGATACTGGGCAAGCATAGCGCCTGAAAGTGCTACGAGTCCATTTGAGAGTCCAACGCCCAGTATTTTCATAGTTTTGGGGTTTACACCCTGTGAAATTACCATCTGTTCATTATCTCCCATTGCGCCGAGCGTTACGCCCAAATCTGTATGGAAGAAAATATCCAGTAAAACCTTTATGGTTCCGGTAAACAGGATCATGAAAATGAGGAGAGTCCATTCCCGGGGAAGTGATCCTCCAATTTTAATTACATTTGATATGATGGTATCAACTCGGAGAAGGGCTACATTTGCCCTTCCCCCAAGAATTCTGATGTTGATTGAGTACAGCATGGTCATGGTAAGAATTCCCGCCAAAAGATTAGGTACTTTTAAACGGTTGTGAATTACGGCTGTTACTGCACCGGCAGCAGCACCGCTGGCAAAGGCCAGGAGTAAACCGGGGAATATTCCCAGTCCATTTGTTATGCACATAGCTGCTACTGCCGCGCCGGTGGCAAATGATCCGTCTACGGTAAGATCGGGGAAGTTGAGAACCCTGAAGGTTATGAAAACTCCCATT
>CAZMOX010000026.1:0-7283 GCA_964567895.1 uncultured Spirochaetales bacterium
CGCTGAACTTCTCAAGTACTTAATGGAAGAGCACAATCATAAACAAATTGACCTGACTGATGTAGCTCCCCGCTCAGTTATTAGTGAAATATTACATGGAAAAAGAGATCTGAATAAAAATCATATAGCAAGATTAGCCTGCAAATATAATGTAAGCCCTGCCCTCTACCCAAAAGAAATTACTGAACAGAATTCTTTAAGTAGCCCATAATCAAAGGCTGTATATACAAAAGCAAATCAAACGAATCCACTCTACACCTGCCAGCATAAATATTAATCGGCTTCGTTATAGGAACTGAGCCGATTTAATAAGACTTGATCCAGTCAACTTCCTTAGTAAATCGGATTTAATGAAATTGGCTCACTTATCATCTATAACAAGCGACCTATGCCTTTTATACAGTGTTATTGTTTCATCCCCCCGCAGCTTATCGCCGAGAAGTGGAGACAGGAGGTCATGGTTTTTATGATTTTTATACGATAATGCTTTATTACTATTAGCATAACAATATTGGCAATCATGGATACACGTATTATATGCACCAATATCTTTACTCTCAATACAACCGCAATCCTTTCTCTGAAACGGATCTTTCTTCGATTGAATTTTTCTGCCAATTAATTTTTCAATAAGATCGTCATCTATACACTTGTTTCGGTCGATACAAAACTGTGTAAAATTAAAATCGTGTGAACACGTTGCTAATTTCATGGAATACTTATTTGCTATTTCACTAAACCCCTGTGCAATAGAAGATATGATTTTGAAATCTGGATTTACAATGTGCAGATCATTCAAATTCTTCTTAATTTTCTTATATTCATCAAGGAAACTTATGACGCATTTATCGGTATACTGCTCTAATTCTCTTGATACATTCTTAAACCATTTAATATGATATGCGGTATCAATACTTTCAGAAAAAAGAATAGGATCATACCGCCAAATCACCCTTTCCCTGCCGATCCTCTCTGATAATTCTTTAAAAGATTTCAAAATCTCCTTTTTATCACCTACGTTTCTTTCAATGGTTTTATCATAGGGGTTTATGGAAATGGTAAAATAGTAGGTATACCCCATCCGATCAATTTCATTGAGATGTTTGCACAAATTTCCGGGATCTTTTGTCCAAAAAACTATGCAATCGACATTTTGGGGAGATAGAGGTACCGATGTTATCTGTTTGAAATTCATCGGGTTTCGAACAAGCACTTTGCCTGCCCTCAATCTGTTCATAAACCATTCACTATAGAGAGCGGGGATATCAGTTCTTCTACTTACGCTAAGTATCATATCAATTTCCTCTTACTCAATTTACGCAACTGAATGGGATTGGGGAAAAAACTGCCCGCTTCCCGTTTCAGGATGGTCAAGTATTCCACCGGCAATCCGGTTTTCTTTGAAAAGTTCGCAATTTTGTTCTTATTTTTCAGTGCAGACATGAGATCTTCAAGATTATGCAAACCCACAGATTCCAACATCTGAAAACGCACCCTGACATCTTCCTTCAAAATCATTCGACTTGGAATTAAAATACGGGACTCAAGACTTATTCGAAATTTTTTTAAATCAAATTTACCCGCATCAATATGATATTTTGTACTCATACATCTTCTCCATACAATGCATCACACCGCATCTTCACTCAGATCTCGTGAATCCCGGATAAGATCCCTTACCAGCAGAATTCCCTGGATCCCCATAAAAATCAGTGTCAGGTCGTATAGGATCATCATCCCTAAAACAATGAACCAGGCAGCACCACCAGGTTCAGTTTCACCGGATGCCAATCCGCTTATTACTGCTCCAAACTGACTTCCAGCCAGCATCAACACGGCAAAACCTACTCCCCATCCAATAGGAACCCGCCTTTTTTTTATTCTTACCGAAGTCCAGAGCAAAATTAGTGCTCCAGCTATAACCGCGGCAAATAATTCAGCCGGAATGAGAAAATCAAATAAAAACTGGCCCCTCTGTACCAGTGCAACAAAACTCAGAATGAAGGGCATCAATAGGGGAATCCATAGCAATACATTTCCCACAATTACTAATATCTTGGTAAAAAGGTTATTTTTTCCCAAAACTTTCTCCAATACATTGCGTTTCAACCTGAGGCCTTACAGGAATCAGTATACACCAGCCAGGATCGGCCCCACCAGTATATTACAGGAAAAAGTTTTTACTGTTTAAAATCTGAACTGAAGCCGGTGGGTTATATGGTTAATAAATCAATTTTAGCAAAAGAGTTCTTCGAATAAAAAGTATACTGATAAGTTCTTATTGTCCGTAGATTTCTACTTGGGAGAATCCCACCGGCTTCAGTTCAGGTTATACTGACTTAAGAGTAGTTTTTAGCTGATAACTCATTGAGCGACCTCTCTCACTACCGGGAACAATCAGCCCTTTATCAACAAGATCCTTTAAATCCCGTTTTGCTGTCTCTGAACTGGTTTTTGTCATAGAAACATATTTCTTATTGGTCAATCCACCCAGGAACTCATCCGGATAACACTCGAGTAATTTTCCTAATACTTTTCTTTGTCGTTTATTTAGAACTATTTTCCCAATACTCTGGTAAAATTTACCGATAAAAAGTGATTTGGAAATCAGCTTTTTTGATCCATCAATACTCTTCTCAAACATCTCAAAAAACCAGGCAAGCCATTCTGTTAAATCTCCATCACCCTTCTGGGTTTTCTCCAAAACATCATAATAGCTGGATCTATCTTTCATGATTTGTGAAGAGAGACTATAGAGCCTTTTACCCGTCTGTTCATCCTGAGCAAGTGCCATATCCGCTATTGCTCTGGAAACCCTTCCATTCCCATCCGCAAATGGGTGTATAGAGACTAACCAAAAATGTGAAATTCCTGCTCGGAATAAACCATCTAATGTTTCAGGTGGATTGTTCCACCAGGTGATAAATCTATTCATTTCATCTTCAACCATACAGGAGGGCGGCGCTTCATAATGGATCTTTTCCTTCCCCATTGACCCTGAAACTACATACATTGAATTTGACGACTTTCTCCAGCCACCTGTCCTCACCTTGGATATGCCGGAATACCCTGTCGGGGAAAGTGCTGCCTGCCAACCCCACAACCGCTCCGGGGTCATCGGCAGGGTATAATTCTTTGTTGCATCCAGTAGCATGGAAACAAGCCCGGAGTATCTTCTCCGGCTTTCGCAATAATCTCCGGAATCTTATCCCGAACCAACTTGTTGTAGATCTTCTTCATACCAAAAACAACCTCATGTATATTACAAGTATTTGCTAAAACAACCTATTGTTTTTGCAAAACATATGTTATTATGTACGAAGAGGAAATTATGTACAGAAAGCAATACGATGAACTGCTGAACTGGAAAAATCGCAGTAACAGAAAACCGCTTATAATACGAGGAGCGCGGCAAGTCGGGAAAACATTTTTGGTAAGAGAGTTTGCCCGTGAAGAATTTGAACATTATATTGAACTCAATTTTGATGAAAGCCCATCAAAAAAAGAGTTGTTTACGCATAATGATATTAATACAATTATTCAGTATCTGTCGCTTGACTCCGGTATTCCCGTGATTCCCGGAAAAACACTTATCTTTCTGGATGAAATTCAACGGGCTCCTGAAGTGTTTGCCAAACTCCGGTATTTTTTTGAAAAGAGAAATGATGTTCATCTTATTGCCGCCGGTTCACTTCTGGATTTTGTTCTGGCTAATCATACATTTTCCATGCCTGTCGGTAGAATTGAGTATATGTATATGGGGCCAATGGATTTTATGGAATATTTGTTAGCTTCTGATGCCGGAATGCTTCATGATTTCATACGTAATTATCAAATATCCGACACAATTCCCGAACTTGTTCATCAAAAATTGCTGGAACATGTAAGAATATATATGAGTGTCGGCGGAATGCCCTCAGCGCTTCGTGAATACACCGGTTCAAAATCTATTCGGCAGTGCGAAATGGAACTTAGCTCGATATTGAATACCTATCGGGATGATTTTTCTAAATATCAGAGAAAAGTCGACCCATACAGACTGCAGTTGATTCTGGATAAAGCCCCAGGTCTGATTGGAAGAAAAATTAAGTATACAGAAATCAGCCGTGAAGAAAGATCATCAGATTTGAAGACTGCGATGAGTATGCTTGAGCTTGCACGTGTTTTATATCAAGTTCATCATAGCTCGGGAAATGCAATCCCGCTGAGGGTGGAGAAAAAAGAAAGAGATTTTAAGCTCCTTTTTTTGGATACGGGTTTAGTAATGCGCTCTTTAGGACTAAATCTCCTTGATATCAGGAATAAACAGCTGATGACAGCAAATAGAGGAGCGCTTGCAGAGCAGTTTGCAGGGCAGCAGTGGTTTAATGGTCAGGAAAGTAATACTCCTCCCGAGTTGTATTACTGGAATCGGGAAAACCCCAGAACATCTTCAGAAGTAGACTACCTCTTTCAGATAGATGGAAAAATTATTCCGGTAGAAATTAAGGCGGGGACTACGGGCAGTCTTAAATCACTTCATGTATTTGCTTCAGAAAAGAGATCGGACACAGCTCTGCGGTATAATCTTGATAAACCGGCGGTATCTGATGTTACGTCCAGAATTCCAGGCAAAAATATACATACCTTCAAGCTGATAAGTCTTCCATTATATATGATATCCGAAACTCGCCGGCTGGTTCGGTCAATGATGAACCAGTAGATAGTTTAATCCCATATTAATCATCCAGAATATTTTTTAGTGGGTCAACATCTCTTGAAGGAAATACGATTTCTTCTTTCAGAATTTTCTCTGCAATAAAATGATACGAGTGGCCGAATACATGTTTTTCAAAGGTTTTATTTGATCCAAAATCTCTGATAATATCAAATATATGATGTATTCTTAATTCCATGTTATTCAATGCTTATCCCCTATAATTATATCACACAGCCTCTTCACCCCGATCCCGTGAATCCCGGATAAGATCCCTTACCAGCAGAATTCCCTGGATCCCCATAAAAATCAGTGTCAGGTCGTATAGGATCATCATCCCCAGCATTTACCGGAATAAGTTTCTGCTTGATTCGGATCATATTAGTAAATTTAACGAATTTTTCTCATTTTTTCTCAGAAATTGAATATTTTCTGGATTAACCGGATATCATCGGGACTACCCTCGACCAATAATATACTCATTTGAGAATTCATGCCCTGTTCCTTACGTATCACTCTTTAAGGAAAATCTTAAGATTCTACACTCAACGTTCCCTCTAATATCCTGATTACAAAAGAGTTTCTTCCTTAAATCCCTGCATAAGAACTAAGTCACCTTCTGAAACTCCTGATAAATCTGCCATAAAACCGCACTTGATTCGCAGTAAAAAAAACAATCTTTTATCGGCGATTGGCAGCAGAGTTTCAAAATTTCCCTGCCCTTTGGCAATAATTATATCGGCTTTGGCAAACAGCTGCTGAAAAGTTTCATTTGTATCACTGAGAATTGTTCCCGGATAAATGCTGCCGCTCGAAACAACTGTAACAACGCTATTTAATCCCACAAATGCTGCATCACTCAGTGTTGCATCATTCAAAATTGGTTTAGCACGCACTGCTGCAATGATCTGCACCCCAGGGTACTCCTTTTTCAATTCCTGTATAAGCAGCTTGTCAAAAACAATCTCCCCGCAATTATCGCAGATATATAAAAGGGTTTCGGCAGTCTGCAGCTTTTCTCTTAATGGTTTTATATCATAATGCGCAAATGACACGGCATCAAAAGACTGCAGTTCATCATCCAGATCAATCGAATCGTGGCTCTTTGCTCCAAAATCGATAATATTGCCTGCTGCCGCTATGTGCATTCCTGTTTCCAGAGGTTTGTCGCTGTTATTAATTTTCTCCTGAAAATTCTCTGCATATGATAAGGAGACTCTATTAGAAAGCTCCTTCAGTTCTGCATACAGATCATAATCATGCGGTTTACCCAGTTCTGCATTAACGGTATCCTCGATAAAACGGGCAATATGCTGTGGTAAAACGGGTACTGTTCTTGATTTCTCCAGTTCAATCTTAACCATTTGTATTACTCTATCAGTTTGTGCTGGAGTAAGTTTAGAAAAATCAGCTACAGAATAGGCTTGATTAATGAGGCAGGTTTGGCAAATTGGAGAAATTCCAGATTCAGAGATACTATCAATTTTTGTGCTCATGTTAAACTCTCTTTTATCATACTATAATTTTCCTCTATCTTATGAATGCTATTATCTATAAAATCCTGAATATTTCGGAGTAAACGGCAATGCCCATTTTTTGAGAATATCCCAATGCAGCAGGGTGAGCTGCCGAATGTGGAACATGTCATGAGCTGTCCATGAGACCAGAACATCACCCAGACGCATAGATGTATCACCGGTAAACCCCTTCCCTGAGTGCTCCTTATACAGATCCGGACTGCTTAAACCTAATCCATACAGCCACTCAATAGAAGTTTCACGCTCGTATATGAAGTTCTTAATGGATTTTATGATATCACGATCATTATAGGATCGGGAGAGTATCCATTTCTGCTCGTCAAAATGAGGCCACTCTTTTTCTGGATGAAACAGAATCATATGAAAATCGTGACGAAAATCTTCAATCTCAATGTCAATTGTATGATTTAATGCCTCCAGTATAGACCAGCGATTGGGAGAGGGTTTCCAGGCTGCCTGTTCCTGCGTAAAACCTGTTGTCATGTCTACAATAATTCTCTTGTTTCGTTCTAACTGTTCAACTTTTTTCCTGAATTCCATACTGTGCCTCCTTTTTATACATGGGGCAATAGTATCGGTATTACCTCACAGAACACTAATGAACATCATGCTAAATCCAGAATCTCATGAACTTTTGCACCCAGTTCTTTCAGAGAAAAAGGTTTCTGAAGAAAGTTCACAGCTTCTTCCAGTATTCCATGATGAGCAATAATATCTGCGGTATAGCCTGATATAAGGAGACGCTTAATACCTGGATAGAGTGAAAGTAATCGTTTTGCCAGGTCGCGCCCATTCATCTCCGGCATCACTACATCTGTGATAAGGAGTTGCTGCCGCAAGCACATGGTAACCAGAGGTATAAAGTCAGCGCCAAATCCTGCTCACGAAGAACAAGTTTATTGATAGAACACATGGATTGAAGTAGTTGTAATTGATGGGCAGCAGGATCGATTTTCATCTTTGCTCCTCCTCAGTATTACGGTTACTGCAGATATTTAAGACTTTATGTAACTCTATCATAGACTTGGAGATAAAAATAGATTAATGAA
>CAZMOX010000026.1:7383-25496 GCA_964567895.1 uncultured Spirochaetales bacterium
GTAATACTGAACTCTGAAAACTGCACCCTGCATCCCTCCCCAACCGGAGATTGGGCACTAACACCTACACGAATCTCTTTAGAGAGATCCAGAGAAAAATACCGAACCATCTTCCATTTCTGTCCATCTAAAGAGTAGTGGATTGACCAGCAGGGACCTTTCCGGATGATTTTCAACCAGACTGCCTTCTCTGAAACCCGTTCACTATTGCAGTCATCTGAAAAAGAATCGGTTACCACTGAGACAATTGAGGTGTACCCAAGATCAGTCATCTCAAAGGCTGCCTTGAACCAATGATCATCATCACCAAGAACCATCAGAGTTCCTGCATCATACGATGCTGTAAAATCTGGTTCCACTTTGACCGTCGCAATAAAATTAAAATCAATGAGCTCACAGAAAACGGGAGCATTCGCTATTTTATGGTTTGAATAGCCGTCATTAAAATAGTCAGTATGCGGAGCAGCCGTTATCTCGAACTCTGTCTCTTCATGCTGGATCACGTTACACTCGTTAAGCATTTCCATCTTTATTCCTTCTATTCATAATAGGTCGTGCAAGACGTGCCCCCAACTTGATAAAAGGACCCTCTAAACTCTTCTGCACATCCTTAAAAACCTGACGAACCGGAATATCCTGCGGGCATGCCTCTTCACACTTGCCGCAATCGATACATGAGCTGGTCCAATGAAAGTCCCAGTCATCGGTCGTTGCACCAGCACTCATCAAATGTGAGATTTTAGCCCCGGCCTTACCGAACATATAGTAGTTATTAAGATTTTTGAAGGCGGATGGGATATTAATTCCTGCCGGGCACGGCATGCAGTAGGCACAACCGGTACATCCTACTCTCATCAGATTCTGATAGGTGCTCCGTACTTTTTCGATAATGGATAACTCCTGTTCTGTCAGACTCTCAGGGAGGGATTCAGAAGCAATCCGTATATTTTCTTTGATATGCTCCTCTTCGTTCATACCTGACAGAACCAGCGTAACAGCAGGATTATTATAGATCCATCTAAAAGCCCAGTCTGCAGGGCTCCTTTTGATCGGAGCTGAATCATATAACGCTTTTATCTCTTTGGGCATTTTCCCGACTAATGAACCGCCGCGAAGCGGTTCCATGACAATCACCCCGAGTCCCTTACTAGCTGCATATTCAATTCCGCGTATCCCGGCCTGAAAATTCTCATCCAGAATATTATACTGCACCTGCACAAAATCCCAATCATACCCATCAACAATTCGAATAAATGCATCGTAAGTTCCATGAAAAGAGAAACCCATATGACGGACTTTCCCCTCACGTTGTATCTTATCCATAAATTCAATGATCCCGAAAGAGAGCATCTTGTCCCACGAGGGGCCGTTCATGGAGTGCAGAAGATAATAATCAATAGAATCCAGTTGTAGTTTTTTCAGCTGTTTTTTAAATATTTCCTCAATTTTTTCTTTTTTATTAATAAAAAAGCAGGGCAGCTTGGTGGCAACTTTCACCTTCTCACGATATCCATCTTTCAGCACATATTCACCCAGAAAGCTCTCTGACTGACCTCTGTGATAAGGATATGCGGTATCCAGATAATTCACCCCATTATCAATTGCGTAGCGAACCTGTGCCAGAGCCCGATCCTTATCAATCGCACTGACTATCCCTCCGCCGCCTTTGGAGGGCAGCCGCATACACCCAAACCCCAGAACCGATAATTTCTCGTCAGATTTCGGCATTGTTCTATATTGCATCGCTATCACCCCTGGTTCCTGTTTCTGATTAATCAGTTCTGTCATCATTTAACATAACGTATTCGTGAAAATCAGTCCATAATGGGATACCGTCTCAAAATCCGGAGTGGTCTTCATACCCATACCACGGGCAAATCCTGGTTCATAAGCTCCTCCCCACAATATCTCTCTCCTGATTCCCGGATGCCTTCTGAAGATTTCTCGTGCCGTCAGACTCTTGATTATGGTTACTATCTTTGTTACTGGCTTTGACACTCATCAAAGATGATTGCGGATATCAGAATAACCCGGATTCTGAACCGGGTTTGGATGTAAAGAGGTTTTATGTCTTATATTAATTATTTGGAGTATGTCCGCTAATTGATCACGGGGAAAAAGTAAGTATGTTTACTCTTTCTTTGTCTCAACACCTTCGCCTTCAACTTCAACGGCTGCTTCTGCTTCTGCTTCGCCTTCAGAGATTTCAACTTCTCCTTCGGGAGTTTCCAGATTTTCTTCCTCAACCTCTGCAGCTTTACTCAGCTTTTTAAGACGTTTCTCTTCTTTTTTCTTCTTCTTTGCTAAATCCCTCTGTCGTTTTTCAAATTGATAATTTTTTTTTGCCAATGTTTTATCCTTAAAATCTATTTATTATTTCTCTCTTTGTACTATTACTAACCATAATAATTGATTAATGCTAAATATTAAATAGCTAACTCTTACAGATTTCAAATAGTCTTCAGTGGAAGATTATCTCCATTTTTCTCCACAATAAACACAATTTTCTCTATGAACACATAGGATTTTCCCACATTTACGGCATTTCCATCGATCTTTTTCAGTTTTAATGAAGGATCGCATCCCATTATCTCTAATGCTTTCAAGATTCTCTATCATACTCATACCATATTTTGTACGGTATCGTTTATCCAAACGCTTCAACCGGGTACAGGGAAATTTTTCACAGCCGTAACAAAATTTCGTTTTTGATTTTGCAAGATATTCACAGTTTTTAATACTGCAGGCAATACAGTGATACGGTTTGTTTTCGTCACTGCCGTTACAGCCCTCACACCCTTTATCATCCCTGAAATTCGCCAAACAGAGTGAACAATTCATCCCGCAGGGAGCTATCATAGTTGATTTTACAGAAACCGTATTACCCGGTTTATGATTGAACTGAACTGAAGCAGCTTTGATATGTTTCATACTGTTTATTCCCTACACATTATTTAACGTTCTTAAAAAATAGTCACTAACAGATCAGAAATCCAAATCTGAGATTTGAGTCAAACTCCCATTAATTACGTATAATCACATACACTTTCCGTTTCAATCCCCCGGGACGTATTATCTCTTTATCAAAATGCATACCTATCTTCACCGCCACGCGTTCTGAAGCACTGTTCGCCGGCTCAATCAAAGCAATCAATCTGTCAATGTTCATTATTTCGAAAGCATGCCGTATCAAAGCCTTCCCGATTTCTGTTGCAAATCCTTTTCCCCATACAACGTGATAAAATACATAGATCAACTCAATCTCTGATTTACCCGCCACTTCTTTTTCCAGTAGCCCGCAATGGCCAACTACTTTCCTGGAGTTTTTCTCTGTAACCGGCCATAAATCATACCGTTCTGCAAAGGGATCTTTAACATCCTGCTTAAATCCAACTTCTAGCTTAGCTCTATCCCTGGCTCCTCCCATGAACCGGGTAACCTCGGGATCACACCACAGGTTGATGAGAGGCAATACATCCGAGGGCTGAAGACGTTTCAAACAAAGACGCTCAGTAGTAAAAACTGTCATATTCATTATCTCACTTCTTTCCTCATACATCCTCCGGAATATTAAACCGGTCACTTTCAAACTTTTTCCCACCCAGCCAGAGATCTATCTTTATACCGCTATCCGTCCGCCCAACATCTGCGAACTTAATTTGCCATCCTAATAGATCCAGCTGGGAAGAACCTAATAAATCATGACCGGTCATGGCACCGTAATAACCGGCAAGCTCAGGTCTTTTTCGACTATTTAAAGCCTTCTCAATTTTTACAACCTCTTCGTCTGTGTGGTTGTTATCATCTAAAATTGCCAAATGCATCCCATCTTCTTCCTGGTGAAGGGATATCACCATCCGCATAGGTTCTCCCTGCAGAATATAACTTGAAATTTCTCCAATCAAATGAAGGATAAAATCTTTTCTTTTCATATCTTTTTACTCCCAAAAATCACTGCAGCCTGCAGCTTATTACTTCTTGTAGCCTTACTTGTGATTAATCTTTTTTATTGGTATTTCGCCACTGAATAACTGCAACAATAAGTGCGGCAGTTAAACCTCCGGCAAATCCATTATTGTACAGGTTCATTCCACCCTGCCATGCTCCAGTCTGCAAAACCATAAAGAGATGGATAAATCCGGCAGTAATACCCGTCACAATACCAAACTGCCCTGCTATAGGGGCGAGTGTTGTGCCAAAAAGCGCCGCAAGAAGAGGCCCCGGTGAAGAGAGTCCTTTCCCAAAAACCAGAGTACTAAGCACAACTCCCAGAACTATCGGCCAGGAATTTTTCAGGTGTGTGCCAAAAGCTCCAAATCCCATAATAGTCAGCAGACCACCAAGAATGGGACCGTTAAAATCACCTCCCACGAAGTACACATACAAAAACCCTGCTAATCCAATCAAACCGCTGTTGATTAGCGACCCTTCCAAGGAGACAAGATCCATGAAATCTGAAGGAAGACGACCAGGAAGTTTCTGTATTTCAAGAACTTCTTTCAGGCTTTTTTTACCGCCGGCAATTAGCCCCACAATAATAAGAGAAACAGAAAGAACAGGAACCATCCAAAATAGAACCACAGAATCCCCGGAATACCAGACCATGATATTTTCAAATTGATGCCCCGCTGCTCTCACCAGTGATGCAACAAACAAGGCAAAAAAACCGCATGATAATCCCATATTATAGAGGTTGTATCCCTGATGAAGGTGCAGCATTGATACGGCGATTGCCGGAAGAAGAAAACCGGTAAGGATTCCACCCGCTATACCCACAGGGATCCCAAGAATTCCGGTAAATCCGAACTCAAAAACGATCAGACTAACCAGTGGACCGAGAGCGGTTCCAAACAGTGCAATTATGATATATTCCCTGAATGTTTTCCCGGCAAATTTTGCTGCAAGACCTACTCCGATAATTATTGGAATGATATTTAATGGTGTTTTCCCAAAAAAACCAAACCCCATAATGGTAAATATGGCGGCAAAGGTAGGACCGGATAACTGGATCTTAAGGATGATAATAAAAATCAGCCCAACAGCTCCAGCGAGGGCAGCATTGATGAGAGTTCCTCCCACACCTGCTACTGCAATGAAGTCATTAATTAATCTTCCCGGCTGAATCTGCAGCTTAAGAAAACCCTGAACAGCTGCTCCAGGCCCATCTGCAATTAACCCTGTCCCAATAAAAGCAAGCATAACTACTATTAGGAAAACGAGTATAACGGTATTCTGTTTTTCCATCTACACCAATTCCTCCCCTTGTTACGTTGATGGTTGCGATAGGTATTACTCTTCTTTTAGTGTTTTGGCGATCCCTTCTGCCCATGAAGTAATTAAAACCCAGTCCCGAAAATCTCCGATAGATCCCTCAGCTTTTTTGAACATCATTCTTTCAAGCGGGTTCAATCTCTCCATATCAACCATACCCAGAAATGCGGTAATGTCCCGCGGTTTGATTTGGTCAGCTAATGATTGAAGTGCTTTGGGAAAATTTTTATTCTGCTTCAATTCTTTCGGGTCATCCTTCCCGGTGAGTCCGCACGAAAATAACCAGACTGGCTTCTCTGATAATACCTTTTGATTTTTTTTAAAAAATTTTACTGCTTTTTTACGCCATTGCCCAATATATACTGAGCTACCCAATACCACGGCCTGATAGGATTCCAGGTCTTTCACGTGCTCTACCGTAAGAATGTCCACAAAATAACCCGACTCGTTTAAAACCTGGCCAATTTTTTCTGCAATACCTGCAGCGGCACCATATTTTGAGGCATACGCTACTAATATTTGTTTTTCTTTAATAACCAGCACCCCCCTTATATAAGAATAATTATTAATAAGTAATGATACTGTTCATTATATCATGCTAAGTTCTCATCCCTAAAGAAATTCCATACTATTATTATACCAGCTCTTCAAGACATTTCATCGAGATCCATCCGCATTCGCCATCATCCTTAACACCTGCACCAAAACCATTCAGCTGTTCACCAACAGACAAAATTTCACCTATGTACACAGTTAACTCTTTCGCATCATAATCCCTGATGAATATCCCGGCATCTCCAAAAATATCCAGATACTCCCCGGGACACCACGCCTCTTTGCCTCCGTCCCCCTTACACCTAATCCAGCTTTTCCACTCAGGATCATCAACAAATTCTATTCCCACTTGAACAGATTCTCCCTCATGAAAAATGATAGAATCCAGATAAGGCGATATGTATTCTGTAATCACCCTGTAGGGTTTACTATCTTGTAACATAAAACTACTCCATGTTTGGCAAGTGCTCTAATCACAACTTCCTTTGTAGGGCTGCATGTGACATTTAATTATTAAAAAAGAAGATGCTCCTGTAATAGATGTTTTAAGAAAATTGTACAAAAAGCACTGACACCCTACTTACCATAAAGCAGTAACGGAAAATAATCAGGAATTTTTGCAGTAAAGGTTATTTTCTCTTTTGAGTGAGGGTGCAGCAGCGTGAGGGATGCTGAATGCAGTGCAAGCCGCCTGTTCCCACTCTCTTTTCGTCCATATTTTTTATCACCAAAAACAGGACAGCCTTTATCCGCAAGATGCACACGAATCTGGTTCTTCTTACCGGTAAACAGATACACTTCCAGTAAACTATAATTCTGTGTCTTTTTTATCACCTTATACCCAGTTCTGGCAAACTGCCCTTTTTCCGGATCAGATACAGAATACATTTTAAAAGCGCTGTTTTCTACAAGATATGAAGTGATTTCTCCCTCATCTTCCTCCATGTTTCCATGTACTACAGCAAAGTAGGTCTTATCAAATTTTTGCCACTCATCCTGAAGAAAACGTTTGGCCTCTTCACTCTTGGCAAAAACAAGAACACCGGAAGTCTCTCTGTCCAGACGATGAACTATAAAAACCCGATTTCTTGACTTGGAATTTCCTTTTCGCACATATTCATTTAGCAGGAAAAATGCAGTATTATCCCTGACCTTATCATTACTCACGGTTAGCAAACCGCTTATTTTATCCACAACCAGAATATCGCGATCTTCATAGAGAATCGAGAGCCCTTTAGGTTGATATTTTTTGGGGGGTTTCTTAAAGTTTTTCTGTTTTTCATCCATCATAATAGTTGCACAATACCGTAATTAGGCCCACCTGTTCAATAACCAGGCAGCCTTTACTAATAATAGGATCAATCTATTATTGATTCGCTTTTGCCGGATATATCAGATATAGACGCCTGGAAAAATCAAAAGAATTCTTAAATGAAGGATATTCTATAAAACAAGCTGCCTATAGTTCTGGTTTTCAGATCTATAAGAACTATTTGAAAAATTTCAAAAAAAGGTTTGGAGAGACCCCGAGCGAGTTTCGCTCCCGAACATCCCTATGTTTTTGAAGTTCTTTCATCCAAGTCTTGTGATATCTCAATGGCTTCAGCTAATGTAGAATGTAGAATACCCTACATTTAATTGACAATACAACTCGTGTGGGGTACAATTATCCATTATGATTATTGAATTAATTAAACCTACCATAGATAGAGAGCTATCACGAAATATAAAAATGCTTTATTTTTATGTAAATGAAATAAAAGCATTACCAAAAGGAAATATTTCAATTAAAAAAGTAAATAGCAACTCCTACTATTATTTGAAATACCGAAGAGATACAAAAGTCATTACAGATTACATTGGAAAGGATACACTACAAGTAAAATCAATTGAAGAGCAAATTAAAAAGCGTAAGCATTACCAAAAAATGGTATCAGCTCTATTAAAAGAACAGAAAGAGATACAACGAATTATAAGAGCGTTATCATGATTATTTATCACGGCAGCGACACTTTAATTAAACAGCCCCAAATATTAGACAGTAATCGTTACCTTGATTTTGGTATTGGATTTTACACTACAAGAAATAAGGAACAAGCTGAACGCTGGGCAAGAAAAGTGTGCCTGAGAAATGATAGCTAAAACCCAATTATTTCAGTTTATAATTGTAATTTTCTGGAATTGAGAAAGGATTTACAGGTAATTGAGTTTGCACATGCAGATGAGGCCTGGTTAGATTTTATTGTAGCAAACCGAAGTGGTAAAATAATATCAGGGAAGTATGATGTTGTAGATGGACCGATTGCCGATGATAATGTTTATCTTACAATTAAGCTATTTGAGAATGGTGTATTTGATAAGGAAGAAACCTTGAAGCGTCTTAAAGTTGAAAAATTATATAACCAAATCTCGTTTCACACAGAGATTTCTCTAAAATATTGTTCTTTTAGTCATATTAAAGAATTACAGAGGAAAGCAGATGGATAAAAAGAAATTTGAATCAATATTTCCTATAATTTGTTCAGCACTGGCGGAAATGATTGCAGATGAAGAAGGGCTGACTGAAGAAGAATCAATTAATAAGTTATATACATCTCAGCTCTATGAAAAACTTGAAAACGAAAAGACAAAAGTGTGGCATTACAGCTCTAAGAAATTATTTGATTTATTTAAAGAGGAAATAAAAACAGGGAAATCAATCTTTCCAGAGGTATGAGGTTTGAATAATGACAGATAAAATGAATTTTGCAGTTTTTTGTTTGGAAAGCTATAAGCTTGCCCACAACCTCAAAGGAAAAGATGTGATAGAAATCTTTAATCAATATAAAGTTTTTGACTATATTAAATCGTTCTTCGACGTTCTCCATTCCACTGGGCAAAAGTATATTGTGGATGATTTGGATATTTACATCCGCTCAAGGCAAAATTAATTATAAGATTGGCTTCTAATCCAGAGTTGTTACCTGCTCCAAAAGCTTCCCCACAGCTGCGGCTACATTCTCTCCATCAAGAGCAGAAGATACGATACCGCCCGAATAGCCGGCTCCTTCTCCTGCCGGATAGAGTCCCTTCAACCCCCTGCACTCAAGCAGTACAGGGTCTCTCAACACCCTGACCGGTGAGGATGTACGAGACTCAACTCCTAAAACAATTGCATCGGCGGAAACAAATCCCTTCATATTATGGTTAAAAGTTCTAAAACCTCTCTTTAGCCGTGAAGCAATCTCTTTCGGCAGCCATTTATCCAGCCGTGATATAACTACTCCGGGAGCATAAGAACATTCAGGAAGCTCTGCTGACTGACGCCCCTCTATAAAATCCACCAGCTTTTGTGCCGGAGCCATTTGTCCTTTTCCATTCTTCTTCGCCTCATGTTCATACCATTTCTGATACCGAACTCCTGCCAGAGCACGCCATGCTTTTTCATCCATTCCCGGATTCACAGCAAGGACAAATTCTTCAGGAATATCTTCCGGCTGAATCTCCACAACTATAGCGGCATTTGACCAATGTGTATTTCTGTTTGAGGGCGACATCCCATTTAATACAATTTCATCATCAGCAGTAGCAGAGGGAACAATTACCCCGCCCGGACACATGCAGAAGGAGTAGACGCCCCGTCCATCAATCTGTGCTGCCAGCCGATACGCTGCTGTCCCTAAATCTCCTGGATCTTTTCCGTGATATTGGATTGAATCAATCTTTGCACGGGAATGTTCTACCCTGACTCCCATGGCAAAGGTTTTTGCTTCCAACTCAGCACCATTTTCAGCCAGTAAGGTATATATTTCACGGGCTGAATGCCCAGCAGCAAGAATAACTGCTTCCCCATCTATTGTTCTGCCGTCAGCGGTGGTTACACCTCTAACAACCTGATCATCATCTTTAACCAGGCCGATACATTTCGTATTAAAATGTACTTCTCCACCATAGGAGATAATTGTTTCTCTGATTTTCTGGACGATGCCGCTCAACTTGTCTGTCCCAATATGCGGCTGTGAATCCGTCAAAACACTCTCGTCTGCCCCATGATAGTGCAGTGTTGAGAGGATATCAGTAACATTACCCCGTTTTTTGGATCGGGTAAAAAGCTTCCCATCTGAAAAAGTTCCTGCACCGCCTTCGCCAAAACAGTAGTTTGAGTTTGGGTTCACATGCTGTTCGCGGCTTATCAGGGCAATATCCCTTCTGCGTTCAGATGTATCAGAACCCCGTTCTACAATAACAGGTTTCAGCCCAAATTCCAGAAGCTTTAGAGCAGCAAACAATCCTGCAGGCCCCGCTCCGACAACAATCACTTTTTTAACATCCTCACCATCACCGTCACCGGAAACATCTTTCCAATCCGGTTCATAGGGAGTTACTTCGGGCGGTTCTTCATTAATATATACCGTATAACGTAAATTAACCTTGAGCTGTCCGCGTCTGGCATCAACGGAGTGTTTATTCAGCACAAATGCCCAAATACTCTTTTCTGCTGTTTTAAGCTGCTTTGCTATAATTTTACGAAGCACATCGTCGGGCTTCTTATAATACTGATCAACAACGATTGTTACTGTTTTTATCATTTTTTTACACCTTTATGAGAGAAAAATAACTAATTTGCATGTTACTGGAGTAACCGGATTATAGTAATAATCAGAGGATTATAGTAATAATCAGAGGATTACTACTGTAATCTGACATATTGAAGAAGATCCTGCAAATTTTCCTTTACGGCATAATTAATTGGCTTATCAAACGCTGCAAGCATACCACATTCATCAGAATTTTTACTCTTCTTATGTGATATCTTTAATTTCAGCAATGCCATGAGCATCTTGTTATACAAGTTCAATCAGGTATAGTCAAACCCTTATTACCCCTGCCTTTAAAGTTACCGCTGGATTCGGTCAACCATTTTTTTTGCAGCACTTCCCAAAATCATGGTGTCCATGCCCACAGCTATCAACGTATAACCCAGATCAATATACGGCTGAACCGATTCTGCCGTTGTTCCAAATATGCCAAGTGGAATTCCAGCCTGCTCAGCACAAGAGGTAACCCGTGAAATTGCACTTTTCACTGAGGGATCATTTATACTTCCGGGTATTCCCATACTTGCAGAAAGATCATACGGCCCGACAAATAAGCAGTCAATTCCGGCAACTTTTACAATAGAGTCTATATTGTTAACTGCATCAATATGCTCGATTTGAATAATTATCAGAGTCTCTTTGTTTGCTGATTCGACATATTCCTGAAACTTATCCCCATACCCCTGTGCCCTTGCTACACCAACGCTGCGAACACCCTCAGGAGGATATTTGCAAAGCTTAACCGCCTGGGCGGCAGCTTCAGAAGTTAATACCTGGGGCACAATAATTCCTGAGGCACCGGCATCAAGTACCTTCTTTATCCAAACCTCATCAATAACTGGCACACGAATCATACAGGAAAAATTCGGAGCTGCTGCCTGCAGTATATATTGTGCATCCCTACTGTTTAAGGTGCTGTGTTCAAGGTCTACAAAGAGCCAATCAAACCCGGCAGAACAAAGTATTTCTGTAATTTCCGGAGATGGCAGAGTCTGTATGGTACCCACAAGCAAATCCTTGCGTTGTAGCTTTTTTTTAAACGATTCGTTCATCAAAATATCCTCTAATCTATTTTGGTATCAGGTAATTCCAGAACATCTACTGATTGAAGTGATGTACCTGCTATCCCTTTTATTCTTAATGTCTTATTTTCTGCTTTCCGTTTCTCATTTTCTCCTCAACTGATTCAATAGCATTTTTTTCAATCTTCGTCTTTTCTCTAATAAGCTGTTTAGCTATTTCGGCCCGAAAACGCTCTTCTTCCTGCTCTTTACTCTCTCCAAAGAGCCATTTTTCTTCTTCCAGCTTTCTCTTTTCCTGATTAAACTTTTCAGCCTGTTCATGGATCTTCATCTCATATTCGGCTTTAAAATGGGCCTCAAGTTCACCTGAAAGCGCCTCTTCTACATCAAAAATATGATCGCAGTTAGGACATTTAATATATTATTCTTCATTTCCACCTCATCACCTCGAATTATTATGGACAACTATCACATTTCGCTATAGCATTATTGCATGAAACGAACCCTATTTGGAAGAACAATGAAAACAACCAGTACAACCAGTACAGATTTATACCCTGCACCGGTACTAGACCACGAAATGGTAGGAGACAGCTAATCATGAGAGATGCTGAGTATGACAGATTTGGTCCCTGGATTCTTGAAATCACCGATACAGATCCGCTTCCGCCCCTTTTTGTTCCCCATCTATCCGGAGATAAAACTCCGCAGCTTTCCATTAAAATTCCCCGTAAAATTGAGCGGCGAAATGCATGCCCGGGCATGAACCTCTATGATTATGTGGTGAATCTCTATCAGAATGATGTTCTCATTCTGGAAAGAGTTGGTGATGAGGTCATGACACATAATTTCCTCTATGAAAACATCGAATCTCTCTGTTGTCGGGAAGAACTTCTCAGTGGGTCACTGACTCTTTTCATGGAAAACAGGTGTTTCAATCTGCCCTTCAATACTGTTTCAAGTGGTATCATACATCGATTAGTAGATCTGATCAGAAAGGGGTATACTGACACTATCCTAAACAAGACAATTACCAATCAATCAGAATATACAGATAAAAATCTCAGCTTTTTCTTCACCGGTCTCCTAGCCGTGGAGAGAATACACAACCCGGAATTGAAAGTTATCGCTTCTCAAACTGAAACTCATCTAACTTCCCGCAAACTATCAACATTCAAGAAACTTTTCTATAAATTAGTTGATAAGCGCCTCCTTGAGTCTCTCCACTTATCTGATGGGCGTGAACTGAAAATTATTAGCCGGGGAAAAACCTTTAAATACAGAGGTCAGGCTGTTTATGGAAAAGAGATTCACTATATTCTTGTAAAAAAAATCACCGCTGTTGATTGGAAAGAAAATCAAAAAAATCCGGGAGTTATTGATTTGTCAATTACAACTCCCGGCGGGATTTTCCCGTTCTCCTTTATGCAGAACAATTCATCGGTTGAACCCTACAGACGGATTATTCAGCAGGTCATCGATTAGTTCAATCTATCTGTAATACCAGCTTATTCCGGGCATAGTCCAGACAGGTTTTTAAGTAGTTAACGGAGTGTTCCCAGAGCTCTATTGAAACAGCATCTTCATGTAATTTACTTGCCTCAAGCGTCGCTGCCCGAATTTGATCCATCCATGCATCTAACCGTGCATTTATCACAGACTCAGACAAAGGTCCCTGAAGAAGCTGTTTTTGAGCCTGTTTGTATTCACTCTCAAAAGAGACCCACCCAGCAGTCAGTTTATCAGCCGCAGCAGAACGCTGCCAAAATTGGAGCTGCCCATAAGGAAATGGAGCCCCTTCATTAGTAATCTCTCCCCATTCATCTGCAATTTCTGTTATCTGATTCAAATTTGTGATGATATTCTCAAAGGCGTTATCCAAATCCCAGGGTATAAGATAGAGACGCTCTTCGGTAGGATCCTCATACCAGTAGTAGTTATGATTCGCTGTGCCGTGATCACCAGCATACCAGTGAAAAGGTCCGTCATCGACACTGACAGCCCGATCTACCGCGATAAAAGCCATAATTTTATCAATATCCATCCATTTACCAATAACGCCCTGGATTGTTTCAGCGTTTGAGTCTGCAATTTCCCGGGCAAAAGTCTGTATTAACTCTGCAGAGGGGTTCTCATCTTCATTTGTTTTAAGTTTTACAAGGTAAGTACTGTCCGGTTGTGATTGACCATACATGCTCAATGGCCAAACCTCTTTATAGAGATTCCCTGATCCATCTGAAAAATTATATTGAGTAAAACGTCCATCAATTTGTTCAGTAAGAGCATATAACCCGTAATAGTTACCGTTTATTATAATACGTGCATGAACCGATCGAGGTGAAGTCACACCCATTTCTCGAAACAGCCAATATCCCAGCCGCTCGTGCATCTGTGTGAAATCCAGGTTTTGTGAATGAAACTGCAGCTTCTTTAAGCCGTAAAAAGTAGTATCTGTATCGTCCCAGTTTATCTTAATTTTAAGAGAGAGTTTAGTTGCTGTTTTATAACCACTTGGATTTCCCCAATCCTTACCGGACAGACCCCCGACAAAGGCTCCAACGGATCCTTTATAACGGATTCCCACCGGGCTTATCGTTTCTCCATCAAAAATCAAACTGCCTTCAACATACTCCTCTTCTGCCGGGTCAGCATCGATTTTCTCCAGTGAGGTTTTTGACAGCCGCAGCTCAAAGGTGTGGAGTCTATCCTGATCAAAAATATAGTCAGAGTTATTGGAAAGATATTTTTCGTTACCTGTCAGGACTATCTTTTCAACATCTTTATCTGAAGCAGAGCCACAGCCTATCAACAAAAAGAGAATGATGGACACGAGTAATCCGGGGAGTAATGAAATTTGCATACTCTGTTTTTTTAAATCCATCTTATCGGTCTGCGGAGTATAGGATTTATCTACGTTAATCGGTCGTGATAACATGCGGAAAAATCGTTATTACCGTTTTTATGGAATTAGAAATCAAACAGTGTTGTTCTGCTTTATATAGAAGTCTTTCAACTTTATTAATTAAATTTTCATCTTCAAGTAGAACGGTAGGAAATATTTCAATTCTTGTTATGAGATACTTTGAGTTTTCTTTCTCCATATATCCTACAGCCTCAGAAGTATATTCTATGAAATTTAATTTCGAGTTGTGAGCAATCGCCAAGAAAGTTGTCATAAGACAAATTTCTGCAGAAGCGACATACAGATGCTCCGGTGACCATATACCAGCATGCCCAAAAGGAAAATCCGGTGGAGTTGCTACTTCAATTTCTTTAAGTCCTTCAGCGGATTCGATGCCCTTACGCTCTTTAGTCCATTTTAGTTTTGTTTTATACATATGATTTTCTGACAAAAATTTCTCCTTTGCTATTTCTTACGTGTATAATAATATACCATGAACAAACAATCAGGCTAGTACCCTGTAACGCTTTGCGCGCAGTAAAATAATATGTTGCCAAAGCAAAGAGGAAGAGCTGTTACTATTTATATTCAGCAAGAAAACTGCCAAAACGGGGATATAGCTCTCTATATCGTTGATAATTGGGATAATAGGATTTACTGCTCCTCTTATCAGGAATAAAAGTTTTACTAAAAACAACCATGGCTGATGCTG
Organism: uncultured Spirochaetales bacterium; assembly: GCA_964567895.1. Taxonomy (GTDB): domain Bacteria; phylum Spirochaetota; class Spirochaetia; order JABMQR01; family JABMQR01; genus JABMQR01. The sequence continues at coordinate 22,423 of CAZMOX010000026.1, forward strand.
CATCCTGAATAGTCTTATACCTTCCGCACCCGCAGGCAGCAAGCATCGCAGCGCCGAGAGCCCCCGCTTCAACCTCTACTGTCCTGGTACAGGGACGCTCAAGTATATCAGCGGTCAACTGCATCCAGATATCAGATTTACTTCCACCGCCAACAACTCTGAACTCAGCAATCTCCATACCTGTCGGAAGGTTATCCAGATTCTCTTTTAGATAGAAAGCTATCCCCTCCAGTAATCCCTTACAGATGTCTCCCCTGGTAGTATCAATGGTTAATCCGGAAATATTCCCGGAAGTTTTCTCGATGAAATCCGGCGGCCCGGTTGTGGTAAAATGCGGAAGTACTGAAACCGGACTGGGTCCTGCAGGCATCTCCTGCATTAAGTGTTCATAGATATTGACCGCACTGAACTCTTTTACTCCAAGTGCAAAAGTATCACGAAACCACTTGAGCAGAATTCCACCCTGGTTATAGATAAAACTTACCCATTGTCCGGGTACTGCATGATGCTCGGTATTTAATCCTCTTGAAAGCATCTTCATACTATCACCACGCACATCAGAAGCTGAGACGATACAGTGAAATGTCCCCATTCCGTACATTGCAGTTCCGTGCCCCATAACTCCGCATCCAAGCGCATTGGCACACTGATCATGTGTTCCCACCACAAGTAAAGGTGGAGAAGAAAACCCAAGATCCCCCGCGAGTTTCGGCAGTACTTTTCCACAAACAGTTCCAGCTTTTGCAAGCTCCGGTAGTTTCTCCTGTGAAAAACCCAGCTTACTCAGAAAAGATGAGTTCCACTCCTCTTTTTCAATATCAAGTAGCAGTGTACGGTTAGCAAGTGCATAATCCACAACAGGGTCAGCCCCCAGCATATAGAGAATATAACTACCCCAAAGTAGAAATTTATAGGTTTTTTCATATAATTCAGGTTGTTTTTTCTTATACCAATAGAGTTTTGTTAAACCATAATTGGGAGCCAGGGGATTTCCATTTACTAAGTAGAGTTCTTCATCAGATATTACTGCATGCAGTTCGGGAATAAGATTGCTTCCGCGGCTGTCAAAATTCAACAGAGAATTCCCAAGCGGCAGCCGGTTTTGGGAAACAGGTACTATTGCTTCACCCAGAGAACTTACTGATATTGCTTCGACTGGTTCAGACGAACCGGCAACACACTCCCTGATCAGATTTTTTACATGATTCCACACCATGATTGCATCAAGCTCTGCATGACCGGGAGCATCATGGATAATTTCGTACTCCCTGTACGCTGATGATAATGATTTACCAACAGCATTAAAGAGTACTGCTTTACAGCCGGTTGTTCCGAAATCGATTCCCAGAAAACTCATACCTCTATCCCGCCCGGTTTTTAATAAGAAACCAGAGAGGCTTTTCCGGATACTGCCAATTCTTTGGTAAATACCTCACAACATCTGTCATAGAGTCTCTGCTGAGCCTTATCTATACTATCAGTCTCCTTGAGACCCTGCTCGTACACCTGCCGTAAATCCGTACCTATATTCATCTTGGCAATTCCCAAAGCAGAAGATTTCCTCACATAATCAAGATTTATACCGCTGCCTCCATGCAGTACCAGCGGTACTCCCAGTGCATCATTCAGTGCCTTCAGATGATCCAGATTTATTCTGGCTTCCGGTTTCTTCTGATTCATACCGGCACCTGATATAGCACCATGGATATTTCCAATAGCTACCGAGAGCCAGTCACAACCAGATTCTCTTATAAACTGAACAGCCTCTTCTACATCAGTGAATCCTTTCCCACTGGCAAATAACTCTTCATAGGGAGGAATGGGTCCACTTTCATGTCCAAGTACAGCTCCCAGTTCAGCCTCAACGGCAACACCAGACTGGTGGGCATAATCAGCGACCTCTTTTGCGGTCTCAATATTCCCTTTGAGAGAAAGTCGTGAACCATCGATCATAACTGAATCATAACCAAGTTCAACTGCTTCACGGATAAAACTCATATAATCCAATTTCGCCTGTGTTTCATCAATTACCGGAATATGATCAAGATGCAGCCGGGTAAACTGTTCGTTTTTATATTTGGAATATTCCAGATATACATCCTTCAGACTACCGGCACCAAAATTATTCCAATCCACACGTGACACTTCAATCAGCACAAAAGTAGTAGTATCTGCAGCAGCATTAATCATTGGTTCTGTCATCGGTAGATGTGCAACATTAAGAGCAGGAATAAGAACACCCTGTTTGCGTGCCCTTCTCATGATTTCGATAGAATTAAGCATTATTGATTCCTTTTTATTCCCTATAAATCTTCATAATCGGGTATTTTGATTTCAGTTCCATTTTTCATTGCTGATTCATGGGCACATAACCCAGCTGAGGTTATATTAGAAGCTTTAACTGCGTCAATAGCAGAATCACGCCCTTCCAGTATTGCATGAACAAACTCGTTTACCAGATGCGGATGCGACCCGCCATGTCCGGCACCTTGGATAAAAGAGACATGATCCTGATCACTTATCTGTTCTCTTTTTGTATACTTTTTAATCTCTTCTGGTAACAACGCATCAGTATCCGGTACATGAATCCTCCGTGCACTCTCACCACCTTCATACAGAACATGACCCTCTTCAGCAATCTGTTCCCATTCAAACGACATCTTTTCACCATAACAATCAAAACTTTCACGGTACTGGCGAACAGTATTATAGAGCGATCTGGTAGCCTCAATTCTGACATCAGATTCTTTCAGTTTAAAAGTAGCCGTTTCAATAGCAAAGGGTGATCCGTATCTTGGAATCATATCCTCATCTATCATACCTGAACCATGACATATAACAGTATCTACCAGTGTTTTATTAATATCAACTAACGGACTAATCGCATGTGTTCCATAGAACATGGGAGGAAATCCAAGCCAGTACTCGGGCCACCCCTCAAGACCCATATCCTGTTGATGTGATCCGCGGGCAAACTGGATTCTTCCGAATTTTCCACTCTCTACAAGATTTTTCACATACAGATATTCGCGGCTGTATAAAACCGTCTCCATCATCATATAGACCTTATCAGC
>CAZMOX010000027.1:0-24910 GCA_964567895.1 uncultured Spirochaetales bacterium
CGCAATCATTATTTTCATAATACCACACTTGTAATCACATGTCCAGTTACTTCTTGCTTTACAGGAAACGCTTTACAGAAAACAGGAATTGGATGCATTGAAAACAGAGAGTGGATAGAGGGGTTATGCATAAGTACATCACTTACAAAACAATGAGAAGTATTAATTACGTAGAGAGAAGCTATACTCGGTGCTAAAATAAAGGGTTACTCTTCCTATTTTTTTTCAACTCCCAGGGATCCAAAGACCACCTTAAACGCTCACGAACAATTACCAGCAAAGAAGCATGCATACCTATTGAAAAACCCAGGGCAATAATCATTGCAACCGAGAGGACAATTCCTGTTGAACGCATTGCGTGAATTGAAGAGGGAATGAATGAAGCAAATCCGATGATAGTGATGAAAGTTGTCATCAAAAGAGCCCGGCCGATCTTTTTTATTACCTCTTCCATCCTTCCAGATCCTTCAATCCTATATCGATGACTAATTTGCACTGCATCATCAATCCCGATACCTATCAGCAGTGGTATCGTAACGATATTGATAAAATCAAACTTTATCCCCAATAAAACCATCGCCCCGAGCAGAGCGGAAAGTGATGCCAAAAGCGGTATAATAGTTAGAAAAGCAAGCTTGATATTTCGAAAATCAAGGAGGAGAATAATGAAAACCACTACAAGAGCCACACCCCCTGCCCTTGCTCCATCTGCCAGTACTAACCGGTTCATCTGATCAGATGCTATAACCATACCCGTAGATTTATCAGTAACAGAAGCTATTTCCACATAGAGTGCTTCACGATTCTCTTTCACCCAAATATTTTCTTTGGGAATTATAGTGATAAGATTTGCCGATCCATCCCTTTTTACATAGTATTCTTTTAGTTGATCAGGAAGCGATTCTACGGTAAGAAACTCAGTCTGCATCTGATTATCAATAAATTCCATACTATATTCGGCCAGGTACTGATACAGATTCATTAGTATCTGTGTCTCTGCAAATACACCATTTAATTTGGTAATTAAATCCACCTGCCCTGGATATCCTGCCCTTCGGGCTAATATCCGTAGATTATCAATTATAATCCCCATTTCCAACTGCAGTCTCTGCAGCTGATCCTCATTAAGGTTTTCAGGATTTGCAAACCCTTTTTCTCCACTCCCCGAAAGAACCACCTGTTCCAGCAACTCTTTCAATTTCTGCTGCTGGTCTGGATCAGGAATAAATGAGATGACTGAATCCACCTCTTCTATAAGATCTGAATTTTTCAGCTGCTCCACAATATACCGGGTCTCAGCTAACGAGTTACTATAGATAAAAAGAGTATCTGGAGATCTGCCGAATTTTCTTACCATACGCTCCTGCAGAATAACTGATTCCAGCCCGTCAGCCTCCATATTCATAATATTTGATTCAACTGATATTTCAGGACTATAGACAGACAGGAATACGGTTACAACCAGAAATGTCATAAAAAATATGAGCGGAATTTTACTTATCCAACTCCCCAGAAATCCGATTACACTTACTTCTGAACGGGTTCGTACTATAGAATCTTTTCTGTTGTGTTTTCGTATCCACGAATCCCGAAAAGAGAGCAGCGCGGGAAGCAGGATAATCATTGATAACAGCTCAAAAATAATTCCCACTCCGGCAATAACTGCAAGCTCTCTCACCAATAAAGAGTTGGCTGTCACCAAAGTGATGAAAGCAGCAGAAGTTGTCACTGCACCAATCACAATCCCCCGTCCGCTCTTCTCAATTCCTGCCTTAATACTCTCCTGAAAGGTTTTCCCTGTTTCACGCTCCTGGAGAAATGCAGTAAGGTAGTGAATCGCAAAATCCATACCAAGACCAAGCAGTACGATTATATACATAGCTATCATTATATTTAGTCTGCCAAACAGAAAACCAGCAGTGCCGGCAGTCCAAAGAACCCCGGCAATCAGAGGAAGTCCTGCAATAAGCGGCACAATAGTCATTCTGAAATTCAGAACAAGAATTATCAGTATCAAAATCAGAGCCAGCAGCGCAAAAATAATCACTCCCTGCTTCCCTGTCACCACTTCATCTTTTGCGACAACCAAACCCCCGGTAAGCCCAATTGATACATTAAAAGCTTCTTCATAGGGGGAAATGCCGGCTTCGATTTTCTGTATATTTTCAGGCAAACCTGCCCACTCATCGATCGTAAAATCAGGTTGGATAAAAACCAGCGCCATGTCCTGTGCATCATTAATAAAATAGGGTTCAGGGGTAAGAACGTCGTTGACAATTTTCTGATAGGTATTCACCAGCTCTGTTTGGTCACCTGCATAAAAAGCATCCAAAAATCTATGCAGACTTAATAAACCTTCATTAATTTGGTGCTTCTCAAGACTGGTCCGCTCCAAATCTGCCAGAAGTTTATACAACTCCTGATCCAATCCAGACACTAGTGTCACCGGTACTCCTGGAAAAGTTTGCATTCCGGATATTTTATCTACAGCATTTTCCCCTGCCTGCAGTAAAAGGAGATACTCTGAAAATGCTTCGGTATTTATACGTCCCCAAACACTGTTGATAATTTCACTATACTGATCGTCTGACAACTCATTAATTACTGCATCTACAGCACTTCTCAACGCTATGGGATCATCACCTTCAATTACCATGATAATATTACTGGCTGAAGGAAAATCTTCCGTTATACGTTTGAGTTCATCAACTTTTACAGAGGATCTCGGCAGTATGGAATAAAATGTCATTTCCAGATGGAGAAAACTTAAACCAACCGCTGCAGCAGTGGTAATCAGCAGGGCAATCAGAAATGTTTTCCATCTATGTCCGACAGCCCACACTCCCCATTTTACCAGAATAGTATCAAGTTTAAAGCTCATTCCGAGACTCCCGGCTATGTATTAGTTCTCTATTTTTAAGATAAATACAGAATAACAGGCAGCAACTTTCCTGTCAAACTCATTCGTTTCATCAACCTGCATGCCGTTGAAGAGGCCGAAATATTTCTTATTTTTCTCATTCTATATTAGAGCATAATAAACGGAACAATGGCTGCAATAACACCGGTAGTAACTACTACTATAATAAAAAGAATATATCTGATCTTGTATGCATCAAGTAGTGTCGGATCATAATACCCCTCCACTTCGTTATCGTGATAAATTTTCAACAGACCGCTGACTAATTTATGATGGGTCTGTTTACCTTTAAGCAATCCTGTAACTGCTACAAGGTTTACCACTACAATCAGAACAATAAAAATACTCATTATCATGAAGTTTGGATCGTTTTCTCCGGCAAAGGCCGCATTGATGGCTAATGTAACCAGATTTAGAAGGATAGACGCAAGTACAAATATTGTATCAGTACGTGTATTTGTCTTAATTTCCTCGATAATGTGCTCATGAACATATTCAATCATCACTTACTCCTACTTACCCTTTGGGCGAACAGAGATTTTATCCCGGCAGCTGCCGGTAGTAGTACAGCCTGCAGCATACTAATAGTAACGAATATCCACTTAATAAAAGTAGATGCAGATGCTGCTGTTGGTATAAACACAAGGTTCCTCGGATAATTAACCATAAGAATGGTTACAAATGTATTTTCTCCCAGATCAAACAATACTGCAAGAAGCGGCAGCACTAGTAAAAGAAAAAATTTACTGCCGGGTTGGACGAGTCTAAACAGTCCGAATGCAGCAGCTGTCAGGCAGAAGAATCCGTAAGCCAGCGGGAATATAAGATCAAATGTCCATCTGGCGCGAATATATGACGCACGTCCTTCATCACCATATGAAGCAATTCGCTCATACACAGAATCTGCCCGGTAAAAGAAACTGGTGTCAAATGATTTACCTTCCGGAGTATATTCTGCAGCTTTTTCTGACTCACCAGGAAGAATCACCAATAAAAACACGATAACTACCGTAACTCCAAGAATAAACATCACTGGGTGAGCTAGAATTTTCACTATTTTGTGCATGCGTCAGAATCTTCCTTCAAATCCATGTACACATGGATCCAACCAACTTTCTTATGAATCGGCTCAGATACTCTCCTATCTTACCACAGAGATTCTCCATAGAATACTATTAACACAGCAAATCAATTCATTTATCGACTCTGATAGGGATATCGAAGAAACTGGCGGGCACAAAAAAAGCGGACCGTTCTTTCTGGTCCGCTTTCTTTAACTTTTCAGGCTCTTAGATTCTTCCACGCCCGCCAAAGTTGAAATCCTGTACATTCCCTCTTCCCCGGCTATCTTCTACATTATTCCGAGTGTCCTGCATGCCGCCAAACCTCTGGTTCTGGTCTGCATTCCCCTTGCCGTAATCCTCTGCCATATCATTCCGATTCCCATTCCCGTTATCTCTCATGCTGTTTGAATTATTCTGTGGACCGGTCACTGCAAAATCATACTCTTCACCATCAGCAACTGCTTTTTCAATAAAAATATGTCCATCATACCCATCTGCACAATCATCACAGTCGGTGAGTTGTCCGGAAACGGTAGCATACAGTGCATTGAATGATTCCAGATCAAGCATTCTTGCCCGCGGGGCAGAAAGGGTAAAAGATCCCTCATCGGTGAGAAGGAATACTTCTGCATCCGTTACATTCACGGTTCCTGAGAGCGTAACTGTTTCCCCGTTGATTCTTCCAAATCCCGGGTCGGTGGTGCCTTGTGCATTTTCTCTTGCACCGCTTGCAAATACTGATGCTGTTAATGCCAGCAAAATTAATAAAATACTTATTTTTTTCATTTTCAAAACTCCTTGTAGTGTGCTAAACAGCTTCGTAATAATTTTTTGCTGTTTGCTTTGTGTATGAGCTGAATATACAAGGGTAATGTTAAGGTACAATATTGCGAAGATTAAGTTTTTATAACCTGAATAACACCTATAATGAGTAAATTCTTCATTTTGATCTTTTAATAATAGACAACGGTAATGCCGTTAGACTGAAGTTTATGGACTGCATTCATACTGGTTAAGGGATTCCCGACTGCATTATTTCCAGTGTCGTGATTGAACTCCGGTTATTTGCTTAAAATGGGCAAGATTGGCTGTTATTACTTCCGCGCCATGACTTATAGAGATAGCGGCGATTGCAATATCAAAGTCATCGATAGGGGTTCCGGCTTTTTCCAGTTCAGTTTTTATCCTGCCGAACTGTATCGAAGAATCCGGATCCCATGATAATACACTGATTACCGTAAGTATACGCTCCCGCTGTGCGGAAAGAAGGGCATGTTTTTTTGACAAAGGATCAATTCGTTGAATTCCATATTCGATTTCAGCAACTACCGGAGGTACGGTCATGATTTCCCCGGGGCGATGAGTGGATAGAAAGTATACCATTTCAGGTTCGTTACGCATGGCTGCCGAGAATGAGGTAGTATCAAGGACAAAGATCATAATGCAGACGCTCCCCTGTTTCTTCGGTTCTGAAAGATGATAATCTCCATTTCGGAAGCCGTCTCCCGAAGAAGTTTTTCATCCTCTTCTGCAAGATGGAGATTAAAAAAATCTTCCGGCCATTCCCCCTGTTCACATGCTACAGCCGCTTTACAAGCTTTTATTACAAATTTGTTACGGCTTATGTTGTGACCTTTAGCTGCTTGGTCAATTTCGGTAAGTATCTGATCTGGAAAATGAATTGTTGTTGATGGCATAAATAGAATATATTCTATTTATTATCGATTGTCAATATCTCATTCAGTTTTTCCAGGGGGAGCGAGTATTCGGAGGCGATGGTTTCTATGAATAGCAAAAGGATCAGCTCGATGGCATTGAAAACTGGAACATGATGATCGCGGTGCTTGCGTGGATTTCAGAATAATCGAGGGACTGGGTGCTCTTCTGCAGTCTCAAAAAGGACTTGCAGATGTGAAATAATAATTCTGAATATACCCAACCTACATCCGTAGAATTCGATAATTTGGTCTTCCGTAAGCCCGGTATTGGTGGTAAAATTCATCAACATGTTAGGCACAAGCTCCTTGTTTTGTGTTTTTTGTATCAACTCAATTATATAAAATAAACGGTCTTATGTCTATATAATACAAGTAATTACCAGCACTTTGTTAGAGGTTTTTAGCGTGATTTTCGAGCTGTTTTTCTAGAGCTTTCGGTATGCGAACTTTGAGTAATCTCATCCACCGCACTGCCTGCAAGGCTCTCCCTCTTCTTCATCAGTTAAGTAGCCCATTTTGGTATTTTGATAATATTTACAGGTCGAATTATGCCGGGTATGAGCAGGAAGTGCTATCCAGTACTTACTTACTGCATGCAGTTCCAATTTTGCAGGGTCAAATTCGGGGCTGTTCTTGACAAATTCTTTCGTTATGGATAGATGAACACTAAAGTCCAGCCACTCAACAGAAATTACTTCAGCTACCGGCAGAATAACTTTTTTTCCGGGAAAAAAGTTTCTTGTATCAGCCACAAAAGACTCGATAGACCAACTTTTATCATCGACAATACACTCATCTATATGTCCTATATTTCCATCTTCTGCATGAATATAGTAACCCCGCACATGCCTGATACTCCGCAAATGCGGATCACCAAGGGCTTCCTGCTCTGTTTCATTATCATCCTCATTGCCATCTTTCTCGTTTGTTGGAGATGAAATTGGAACAGGATCAAAGGCATCAACCATACCAACCTTCCAATAGGGAAGCCATTGATAATAATCATGCAAAGCAATTTCCTGCTGCCTGTATACAGGTTTTTCAGTATCAATATCCGGACTATCCCGAACCTGACGACAGGTTAGTCCCACACAAAAGTGATGCCGTGCCCAATCAGGCTTGCCAAGTTCACTCGAGGGGATAAGCACAAACCGCCCGGAAAACCAGCTGCCTGTTCTTACAATCAGGTAACGGATTGTCCAGGTTTCATCATCAAAATAGAAATCGTGAACCCGACCTATAACACCATCCTTAGCCTTTACCGAGAAACCAATTAAATTATTTAATAAAATATGCATACTGCCTCCCTCCATGTAATGCAGAAAATTATGCAAAGGTGTTTCCCTGAACAGAAAGTGAGAATTAGAGGTGCGGGCTGCAGGTGGCAGCTAAACAGGCAGACACCTTTTTCAGAAAATTAAAAAGCTACATGCTGATTCCATGTATTCTATCTACAGTATACTACCTTACATATCATAGAGCAAGAAATGCGGGTGCACTATTATTTAATCTAGATAATTGGTGCTATTATAATAAGCAAGCATCTCCTGAGGAGTAATTTCACTGTTCCAGTAATAGAGATCAGAGACAAATTCACCTGCAGTCATATTTTGTATATTCCCGCTTCCATAAGGGCTGCCTGGAACCGCTAGTGACCCCGTAATAAAATAGAGATATCCATCAGATCTGTCACTGTAGAGTATTGCATTACCTTCACCATCAACACTAAAACCAATAAAGGTATCTCTGCCTGGCTGCAGGACTAAAGAGTAGAAAGATGCCTCCCTACCACTACCACTACCTCCACCGTCACTTTCCCAATTAGCAGTTACTCCTATTGATCTGTTCTGATCAGCATCTCTATCATCATAGGTAATGGAACCATCCGTTTTCCCCAAATGTCCCCCTATTCCTGTCCAGAACTCGTAATCAGTAAAAATCCCAAACTTTATCCCTGCAGATGCCAGTTCTGAAGGAGTTGAGAATATAGCATGTTGGCTTCTAAACATATCGTACCCTGGATGATTATATTTCATAACAACCGTAAATCCATCAGCATCAAACTTCACCGGCAGTAATTCACCATCATCCAAAGATTCAGGCTCCCTTCCAGGGTCATAGTTAAGATTTTTGGGTTTGACAGTAACTTGTGCCGCCCCATCCTGAACCCCCTCTTGTTTCATCTTTTCTGTATTCAACCCAAAATGATGCAGTACGGTTGCAGCCAGATCATAGTTTTTCGGAATCCCAGCCAGCTCTCCGGCTTTCAGGTCTTTTGCCGTATGCATAAACCAGATAGACATGTTGCTGGCATTGTAGTATCCATGGAAAGCCCCAAATCCTCCATGATCCGTGGTGAAAACGAATTGCCAATCTTCATATGCAAAATCGGGACGTTGGCTTATTGCCTGCATAGCAGTTTCAATATACGAATCGCAGGTTCTGATCATCTCAAGGTAGTCAGGATTATAGGGATAGAAACCGACTGGGCCAAAAATATCCAGATCAAAACCATGCCCTCCTGCATCAGGCGTATCAAAGAAGACAAAGAGTGCATCAATATCCCCACCCATCCATTCAGTCCCGCCTGAACCGGGGAGAAAAGTCCGGCCGCCCTGTAAAATCTTCTCGATATAACTGCTGATTAACCTATCTTCTGTTATTGAAGCTCTTCCATGCCCTCCCTGCCCTTCACGCTTGAAATCCGCTGACTGAATCATGGTGTAATCAACACCCCAGCTGGCAAGAAAGGCTGTTCTGATGTTTGGATTTACTTGTTCAAGGATATCAAGATAATGTGGATAAGAATCAATATCAGCATCACCATCCGCAAACATAGCATTGGTATATACCCCGTGTTTTGCAGCAGTAACTCCACTCATTATCGAGGCATGATTGGCTCCGCTGTTCGGGTTTGCATCCAATATTGTCTGAGCCTTATATGAGTAGGCGGTCTCATAATCACCCTGCCACGGCTCCCTGATAAGCTGTGTAAGTTGTGCCGCACCTGAATTTAGAAGTGCATCAGCCCGAACTCCGTCAAGAATCATAACCAGAGACTTCTTTTTATATACAGTGAGTGTCACCTCTAAAACTTTCCTGGAATTGATATCACTCCCTGCTATAAGGTAAATCCCTGCTGCGTCCGGAGAAAAAAAGATCATCTCGTAAGAAGTATTTCCATCAACTGGAATTTTACGGAAGGATGCTGCATCTGCTTTACTAAAGAAGGGTCTGCTGCTTACATTCCAGTTCATATCATCCACAGAAAGCCCGGTATTATGCAAATCAATCAGTAATCGGGCTGTTTCTACGCCTATATGCATCTCTGCAGTAACTGCATAAGGGGAAGCTGCAGAATTTAGAGAATCAACGGGAAGCACAATGGAAAGATCTCCATTTGCTTTAGGTGGAAATGCCCAATAATTTATTCCTTTTTTCATCAATATGCCCCTTAATATATATAGTAAATCAGTACCCTGTAACACCACCGGGTAGTAACATTCACTACATAACGTAATGTTAATCATGAAATTACAAAAAACTGTGAAATAATTCTAAATCACCCAATTTTAATTGTCAAGAAGTTACATTGTGACTGCTTTACGTTGGACAAAGCTTTGAACAATGATGTCTCATCTTGCCAAAGATACAAAACATCAATACATTGTAGGCATGAGTCTAACAATACTTGCATTAGGGGAAATAGTAGGCAAACCCGGAATATATGCCGCAAAGCACGGTATTAAAGCCATTAAAGCTGAAAAAAACATAGATTTTATCATTGCATGCGGAGAAGGTGCAACCGGTGGGTTTGGTATAGGAAAAAATCACTCCCTTGCACTAAAGAAAATGGGGATTGATGTTGTTACCACCGGGGAGAAAACTTATTTCAAAAAAGATATGGTTGAGCATATTAAGCATGCCCACTTCATTTTACGACCTGCTAACTATCCACCAGGAAATCCCGGCAGAGGGTGGAGAATCTATGATGTAGGAGAGAAAAAGATCGGGGTGATTACTCTTCTGGGTCAGGCCGGATTCCAGAGAATCCATCTCAGCAATCCATTCACCTTCCTTCCTTCAATAGTGGAAAAAATCAAGGAAGTAACTCCCTATATTATTCTCCAGTTTCACGCATCAACTACTGCAGAGAAAAACTCAATGTTTTTCCATGCTGACGGAATACTTTCAGCCGTCATTGGGACACATGCAAAAGCAATCACTGCTGATGCACGAGTTTTTCCCCGTGGAACAGCGGTAATTACCGATAACGGTCGCTGTGGAAGCCTAAACAGTGTCGGCGGTTTAGATCCTGATATCGAAATCAGGAAATTTATTACACAAGTTCCTGAGCGTTCAGCTGACTGCTGGGATGCACTTGAGCTTCAGGGGGTAGTTTTTGAACTGGGTGATGATGGAAAAGCAACTTCTATTGAAACTGTAAGAATTCCGATTGATACCCCTGAACAGGAGAAATAGTATGACAGAAATATCAACAGTAATTTCACATACTAAACACCAGGCAGTTCTTAGCTGCACTTCTGCAGGATGCTCCAGTTGTGCAGGAAACTCCTTCTGCAATGTAAAAGCACATACCTATACTGCTCTCAACCCACAAAAACTGGAACTTGAACCAGGGGATGAAGTAGAAGTCTTTTTGCCGCCGGGAAAAACTATTTTCTCCGGATTTTTAGTTCTTATTTTCCCGTTGATCCTCTTTATTGCAGGGTTTCTCCTCACAGGAGCTCTTGTCGAGGGTGCGGGTGAAGGACTTCAGGCATTGGGTGGTTTTATCGGACTCACTGCTGGATTTGGTTTAGGTTTTCTGTTCGGCAGGTTAAAAAAAAGCCAGTATATGCCGATAATCCAGAAAAAAGTACTATCTTGAAATAGGAAGATATATATGGGGATCTTTAACAACAAATCTTATAACACAGCAGCAGGGTATCACTCACCAGTCGTTCCCCGGCTGTTAAATTCAGCAGCCGCTGTACTTATAAGTTTACTCCTCCTCCTATCCTGTTCTTTTGATTATGGTACAAAAAAAGAGACCTACAACGGAAAAATTCCTGATTTTATATTGAAAAATACCTCTTATACCATAGAAAGAACCGGAGAACATGCTATTATATTTACAGCAGACACTCTGGAAATGTTTGAAACTGATCATTCTGCAATGCTTGATATGGTAACTTTTATACAGCAGGATGATTCGTTGGTTGAACTCTCCTCCGGCAGTTGTATCTCAGCAGAAATTAATACAAACAGCCGGGATGCTGTTCTTCGTGGGAATATTGAAGTGTTTTCACCATCCAAAGGGATTCTGCTCAAGGCTGACCATCTTAATTGGGACAACAGTACAAGTCTCCTCTCCGGAGGTGCTGAGGATGAAATTTCAATTACGTATGAAGACGGTTCAAAAGTCAGAGGAGTTGGGTTCAGGGGAGATTTTTCTCTGAATATGTTTGAGTTTCAGAAAATACTTGAAGGAACACTGCATTATGAATAGAAAATGGAAAGCCGCTTTGCTTCCTTTTTTACTAATTGGGATAATCCTCAGCTTCCCGATTGCTTCAATCGCCGCTGATGACACAGCCCCGACAACGGAAACAGAAGCGGAAGCACCCACTAAAACAGAAGATATCAGCTTTGCAGGAAGCTATACCCGGGCATCTTTAAAAGATGGAAGTCAGGCAGTATCTCTCACAGGTGGAGCCTGGGTAGAGACCGGCAGCGTCTATATAGAGGCTGAAGCCATAGATATTTACGGAGAGCAGTCCCGTTTCTTATCCTGCAGAGGAAATGTAATACTGGTAGAATCCGAAGAAGAGATTTCCCTGCAGTCAAATGTCCTGAATTATGACAGAGAGACCTCCTCCCTCACCATTAATGGTTGGGCAGAGCTTATTGATAAGAAAAATGAGCTTATTGCGAAAGGTGCCTACCTGAAAAATGAACAGGATAAAGGTATTATCCTTATTCAGATTAATGTCTCAATTATTAAGGCAACTGAAGATGATGGAGAAATGTACTGTAGAGCTGATTCTGCATTATTCGATTCTGAAAGTAATACATTAGAACTAACCGGCAATGCTGAAGTCTCCTTTGAAGGTTCTTTCTATGCAGCAACACGCATTTTTATTGATCTCAACACCAACGAGATCACGATGGAAGGCGGAGTAAGCGGGAATATCCATGAAGGAAGCTGATACGCTGTCCATTCGTGGAATCCGCAAATTGTACGGTCGTAAAGTTGCTGTGGCAAACGTCTCATTTTCAATGAAATCAGGAGAGATTATCGGGCTTCTTGGCCCAAATGGAGCCGGCAAAACATCAATTTTCTATACAATAGTAGGCTTCATCAATGTATCCTCTGGCAGCGTGTTTTTTAATGATATTGATATAACACGTATGCCGATGTATAAACGTGCACAACTGGGTATTTCATACCTCTCCCAGGAACCTTCAGTATTCCGCAAACTTACCGTAGAAAAAAACATCTGGGCAATCCTGGAGACGCGAAAAGACCTTACACATACAGAAAAAAAAGAGGAACTGGAGAAACTCATTGAGAATTTCGGTATTCAGGAGGTTAGGAAACAGCCTGCATACACCCTTTCCGGCGGAGAACGGAGAAGAACTGAAATTGCCCGAAATCTTGCAGTAAGCCCCCGCTTCTTACTTCTGGATGAACCCTTTGTGGGAATTGACCCAATTGTTGTACAGGATATTAAAAATATAATTAAGAGACTGGCTGATGAAGGAATCGGTGTGCTAATTACCGATCATAATGTAAGAGAAACTTTGGAAATCACTGACTACTCATATATTATCAATCATGGTGAGATACTGGTATCTGGAGACAGGAAGACTCTTTTAGCCAGTGATATAGCCCGAACTACTTATTTAGGCACAGACTTTAAACCATGATTATGGTACGGTAGCATGGTATGCAGTCCCAAAGATTAGTCATTGCACAAAAACAACAACTGAAACTCAGTCCGCAGATGTACCAGTCTCTTGAACTTATGGCACTGCCTATAATGGATCTTCGGGAAAAAATACAGACAGAAATTGAAAAAAATCCTGCACTTGAAATGGAAGCGGTAAGAGATATCTCTTTTGAACGTGTAGAGCGATCACAGGGAAGCGGCACGTTTGACCCTTTTGAAAACAGCTCAGATCCAGGGTATATCAGGAAATCACATCATATTGACCCCGATTCAAAGCATAAATTTATCGAAGGTGCGCTTTCCCGCCCGGAATCTCTCCAGGAACACTTATACCAGCAGCTGCATTTTTTGCACCTGTCTGAAGAAGAGATTGAGGTTGGAGAATTGCTTATATCTAATCTGGATGATCAGGGATTTCACCGTGAAAATCCTTCAGATCTGGTAGCCCCCCATCGGCACCATCTTAAAGATCAAATGATAAATATTATTAGAAAATTTGACCCCCCAGGGGTGTGTGTGGAAAATTTCATTGAATCCCTGGTTCTTCAGGCAGAACTTTCCGAAACAGCTCCTGAAAAAACTGAAGATTTTCTGCGAAATCATTTGGAGAATCTAAAAAGGGGTAAAATTACCGACATCTCAAAGGCTCTGTCCCTTGATGAAGAAGATGTGGAATACATAGTGTGGTTTATAAAAACCTTAAATCCGTACCCAGGCAGTAATTTTTCTCAGGCTGCCACCCAATATGTAATCCCCGATCTGCTCATACAAAAACTTAATGGCCAGCTTATCATGAAATTAAATGATGAACAGATTCCCGCACTCACCCTTGATCCTGCATTTGAAGAGATGGCTGAAAATACTGAATCACTCGATAAAGAGAGTGAAAAATATATTCAGCGATCTATTCGTGATGCAAAATGGTTGATCAATAGCATCGAAATGAGAAATTCTACCCTTAGACGTGTAGGAGCAGCTCTCCTAAAATCTCAAATGGACTTTTTCCTTAAAGGATCTAAATACATAAGACCACTCACTCTTAAAGATGTTGCCGAGATAATATCTGTACATGAGACAACAGTGTCAAGAATAGCAAATGCAAAATACATCCAGACTGACTGGGGAATTTTTCCCATAAAATATTTTTTTAGTAATGCAGTAACGGGAACCGGTGATGATGGAAAAAATGTCTCCAAGACAGGTGTGAAAGAGATATTACGGGAACTCGTAGAGTCCTACACCGGAAAAAAACGATTATCAGATCAAAAAATAGCAGATATGCTTGCCGAACGCGGGATTAAAATTGCCCGAAGAACCGTTGCCAAATATCGCGGGGAACTTAGTATTGAGTCCTCGTTTGAAAGATAGTCTCATTCACATAAAAAATGAAATTTTAGTTGTATTATTAGAATTACCACCCTATCAGAAATCTTTTCAAACATAAATGAAAGCTATTCCCCTAAAAGAATCTGGAAATAATTTGACATTTATCCTCTACAGGTAATATCCTTAATATAGTGATAAGTTTTCGATTCTATTTTATTGATGGAAATATTTCTCTCTCGAAAGCTTAATAATATCGGTTGTTAAAAATCTAGACAATATTGTTGTTTACATTTTTTTCACATAGCTTATATACCCCAATATAGGAGGTGGATATGAATCTGGAAATCAGAGGAATCCATTACAACGTAACTGATACCACAAAGGAGTTTTTTGAGAAAAAACTTCACCGCATTGAGTTTGCAGCAGACAACCTGGTTGACTTACTGATTGCTGTTCACAAAGAACCGCATCAAAGTTACCGAATTGAGGCAAAAGTACATTTTAAGTGGGGGGTAACTAAAATAGTGCATGCAGATGCACATGAACTGTATGAAGCTATTGAGTATTTTGTAGATAAGATTGAATCATTAATTAGAAAAGAGAAGGGGAAAATGAAAGAACATGGATCAAAGAATAAGGAGAATTGGGATATTGTTGATCCTGTTCTTTGAATCAATTGAAAAGGGTGTGGATGTTTAATCCACACCCTTTTTTACTTTTAAGGAGATATTATCCACGGCTGCTTGTATCATGTACTCCAAAAACCAATGCTCAAAAACCGCTTAACATTTATTTACATATTGTAAAAACCCATGTTATAATTAAGGAGATTAGAAATAAAGGTGGATTATGAAAGATTTTACTGTACTGGATCTTCTGGATCTTGATTTAAAAAAGAAAAACGTTCTGAACTTGAAGTGTATCGGCGGCAGACCCGGTCTCTCAAGAGTTATAACTACTTCAAAGATAAACCGTCCAGGATTAACACTCAGCGGTTTTATTGAAGAATTTTCTTTTGACAGTATTCAGGTTTTTGGTAAAGGTGAGCAGGCCTATCTGAAAAAATTAGATAAAGAGAATAACCTTGAATCAGTCGAAAAAATGTTCTCTTACACCATACCCACCTGTGTGTTTTGTGAAGGAGACAATCCCTGTGACAAATTTATCGAAATTGCTGAAAAATCCGGTTGCCCAATTCTTAAAACTGATCTACAGTCCAGTGATTTTTCTCTGCGGTTGTATCAGGCTCTAAATGATATATTTGCACCACAGACAACCATTCATGGAGTACTTGTAGAAGTCTTTGGTGTTGGTGTTCTTATAACCGGTGAAAGCGGAGTGGGGAAAAGTGAGACTGCCCTGGAACTTATTGAACGCCGCCACCGGTTAATTTCAGATGACACCGTTAAACTACGAAGTATAAGCGGAAATATTATAGTTGGAGAGGGTGAGAACGAGTTTCTGGCACACCATATGGAAATACGCGGATTAGGAATAATCAACATAACTCACCTGTTTGGCGTCAGTTCAATTCGTGATAAAAAACAGGTTCAATTATTTGTCCAGCTGGAAGAATGGGACTCAAACAAAAATTATGACCGTGTGGGCGGTGACATGACCACAGAAATTCTGGGGGTCACTATACCCAAGTTGGAAATACCGGTGAAACCCGGAAGGAATGTCCCTATTATTATTGAAACAGCAGCACTGAATGAGCGTTTAAAAAAACTGGGTTATTTCTCAGCAAAAGAGTTTAATCAGAACGTTTTAAAGTGGCTGGAAAGTGAATCTGCCAGAAATCTCTATTACAACAATGAGGATACGTTTTAGCATATGATCGAGAAAACAGTTACCGTCATGAACAGGGCCGGGATTCATGCAAGACCCGCTGCCCTCATAGTAAAAACAGCTAACAGCTTTTCATCAAAACTATATATCGAACGGGATACCATGAAGATAAACGGAAAATCTATAATGGGTATTATCACACTGGGAGCCAGCTATAAAACAGAGTTGAAAATAGTTGTAGATGGAACGGATGAGCAAAAGGCAGCAGATGCTATAGAGCTGCTATTTACTAACCGTTTTGAAGAGTAGATTCTCAAACAAATAGGAAAAATGTAAATGAAAGGGTTAACGAAAAGACAAAAAGAGGTCGTAGAATTTATTCGCGATTATATACAGGAACACTCCTACCCTCCTACAATTCGGGATATTGCATCTAATTTTTCCGTCTCTGTTAAAGCCGCATTTGACCATGTTAAAGCACTGGAGAAAAAACAGGTAATTAAGAGTGATGTGAACCGATCACGCTCTCTGGAAATTATATCTGATGAATTTTCTCCAATACACGAAGCTTTGGCCATACCTCTGCTTGGAAGTGTCGCCGCCGGAATGCCGTTGCTCACCGAAGAGAATTTAGACGGCACTCTCTCCATCTCCGCTGATATGCTTGGGAACGGCAATTTTTTCGCACTTAAAGTAAAAGGCGACAGCATGATTAATGCAGGCATCTTTGATGGTGATTATGCTGTTATTAAGCAAACGAATACTGCACCCAACGGGTCTATCGTTGTGGCCTGGGTTCAGGAAGATGCAGTTACATTGAAGAGATTTTTTGTTGAGAAAAACAGAGTTCGGCTCCAGGCTGAGAATGACGCTTATCCACCTATATATACACAGGATGTAAGAATTGCCGGCCAACTTCAGCTGGTAATAAGGGATTATTCATAACATGTTCCCTGCCTACCTACTCCTCGGTCCTGAAACAGGCCAAAAATCTCAGCATATAAAAACCATTCGGGAAGAGTGTCGACACACCTACGGTGAAACTCCGGAAATACACCGGTTTTATCCATTTGAAACTGAAAATGGTGAGATATTACAGGCTTTGCTGAACCATTCACTTTTTGCCGTACATCGTTTGGTAATTTTATCCCAGGCAGATTTGCTAAACGCAGCAATGGTCACCATACTTGAAGACTATCTCAAAAAACCCTCTGACTCATCAACGCTAATTCTTGTCTCCTCCACGAACAGGATTGCCAAAAAGCTGGAGGCTCTGATTTCAGGTAAGGCCAGGATCATCTTCTGGGAAATGTTCGAAAACAAGAAACGGGAGTGGTTAGTAAGCTATTTCAGGAATCAGAAACTTGATATTTCGGATGATGCTATTGAATTAATTCTGGAACTGGTTGATAACAATACGTATGATCTACGGGTTGTATGCGATCAGTTTTCTGCTTTTTTTCTGGGGCAAGCCGATAAAAAAGATTTTGAAATTACTGAAGTTGAAATTGAACAATTCATGTACCATAGCAGAAAAGAGAATGTATTTTCTCTCTTCTCTTTTATTGCTCAAGGAGATCTAAAACGAACTCTGGAAATTTTCAGAACTCTTCACCGCGCTGGTGAAGCCGAACCGCCTGCTGTTTTTGCCGGTTTACTCTGGCAGTTCCGCAGATTTTACTCATTCACCTCCCTGTTGAATGATGGTAAAACCGAAGAAGCTGCCTTTAGCAGCACCAATGTTATGGGAAAAGATGCAAAAATAACGGGTAAAAAAAATCAACAAATATACCGTGAAGGCGCCTCGAATTACAGCATGCGAGAAATTGCCCGGATTATTTCCAGCATAGGGGAATATGATTGTACAATTCGGGAATTAGGAACCGGCCTTAAACAGATAATGATGGAAAAGTTCCTCTATGAATGTATTATCAATAAGGGTAGAAAACCCGCCTCCCTCTCACAGTACTGCGCCTCTTTTAAACAAGCATAAATAGGTAGTGTCTACAGACCAAGCTGTTTTAAAAGCAGTTTTGCAGTTTTCTCCGACAGACCGCACCTTTCAGAGATCTCCTTCGGAGTTGCTGATGCAATTGCTTCAAGTGATCCAAAAGACTGCATCAGCTTCCGGCTCCTCACCTCACCTATCCCGCCTATAGATTCCAGCAATGAAAATCCGGTATCTTTAGCCCGCAGCTGTTTATTAAAAGTTGTGGCAAAACGGTGGGTTTCATCCCGCACGTCCTGTAGAACTTTTAATCCTTCTGATCCGGCCGGCAGCCGAAGAGGCTCATCCTTGTCTGCAAAGTGAATCTCTTCAAACTCTTTAGCCAAACCAAAAACAGGAATTGTGTTCAGCCCAAGTGAGTCAAGAATTTCCCGTGCTGCATTAACCTGCCCTTTCCCTCCATCAATCAAAATTATATCCGGCTCCTCAAGTCCCTCATTAATGATCCTGGTATATCTTCTGGCAACAGCTTCACGAATTGCCTCGTAATCATCAATTCTACCTTCAAGTGTTTTTATATGAAAACGACGATAATTCTTTTTGTCCGGGATCCCATTATAAAATGAGATCAGGGAAGCAACCGGATACTTACCTGATAATTGAGCAATGTCAAAACCCTCAATTCTGCGGGGCAGTATTTTTAAGCCAAGATCTTCTTTAAGTGCCTCAAGGCCTGTAAGATTTTCTCTGTTTTTTAATCGCTTATCCACATCCATAACGGCATTTTCCAGAGCCATTTTTAATATTCTGTAATGCTTCCCGTTTTCAGGTTTAACCGCCTGCATATTTGCAGCAAGTTCTTTATCAAAATAACCCTGAAGAAGCTCTGTGTCTGCATCATGAGATACATAGAGATAATCCGGAACATCTTCTGTCTCCCGATAGTATTGGAGAGCAAAATCAGCAAGTACATCCGTTTCATTCCCAAAGGTCTCTGCTCTGAAAAGCTCACGTCCAATCAACTTGCCTTCCCGCATCTGAAACACAGAGATAGTACAAAGGTGCTCTCTCATTGCACAAGCCGCATAATCCCGCTTTTCCAGATTAAAATCTTCAACCTGTTGGTTAGTGTGTACTGACTCAAGTGCAATAAGTGTATCCCTAACCTCTGCAGCACGTTCAAACTGCATTTTCTCCGATGCGGCCTTCATCTCTTTTTTCAACCGGGTCTCGACTTCACTGGTATCCCCGGAGAGCATTTTACGCACTTTAGAGACAAGAACTTGATACTCTTCTTTATCTATTTTTCCGGCACATGGAGCACTGCATCTTCCTATGTGATAATAGAGACAGGGCGAGTACCGTTTTCGCAAAGGGCCTCGACACTTTCTTAAAGGAAACAGCTTTTCGATTAATTCCAAAAATTGATCAAGCTTACCTACATCAGCAAAAGGTCCAAAATACTCTGAACCATCCTGTATAATTCTTCTCGTCTTGAAAATTCTTGGGAAATCTTCATTGGTAATACGTATTACCGGATAGGATTTCCCGTCTTTCAGATTGATATTATACCGGGGAGACCACTTCTTTATGAGATTATTCTCAAGTATCAAAGCCTCATAATTATTTCCTGTTACGATATACTCAATGCTATGAATTTTTTTTACCAGCACCTGAGTCTTCAGATCCCTCCCGCTTGTAAAATATGAGAGAACTCGCTTACGAAGGTCTTTAGCTTTTCCAATATAGATAATAGTATCTTTCTTATTTCTCATAAGATAGACACCCGGGCTGTGAGGAAATATACGTACTGATTCTTTCAACTCTTTGAACATTTCACCTCCAAGATACAACTAACTAAAGAGAAAAAACAAGCGTATTGTCAATTGCTTGGTTTACAGAAGCGAACCAACACTATACAATCCCAACACAGAAATGAGTAAATTAAGCAAAGACCTGTACACATCACAACTTTTCTCATCACCACTATTTACCGTGCTTCCTGAAGAGGATAAAGAGTTCATCAAGTTGAAGTCAGGAAAATTCAGATTATCACTCCAAAATATCAGAAAACTTATTGAAACTGCTGTTGACCTGAGGCAATGGGAAGAGGAAAGCATCTCTTTTTATTGGGATGAATCCGGTATTGAAAAACTATCAGGAAAAGAGAGAAGTAAGTTAATTCTGAAAATATTGTATAAAAAGATTGATCAACTACGTAATAACCCAATCTCTTACACTAATTTCACGGGTAAAAATCGGGGCAACGTCTCTTTTAATTTTATTGAGAAAAAAGAGACAAAAGGAACCATTTTAGGAACATGTCCGGTAGCCGGGGAAAAGACACGCTGCTGCAACCTGCTGACACTCGATGCTGTAGAACAGTGTGGATATGCCTGCAGTTACTGCTCAATCCAATCATTCTATGACAGCCAGAAAATTTACTTTCAAAATAATTTTTCAGAAAAATTACACTCCTTGAAATTTGATCCTAACACTCTCTATCATATTGGTACAGGGCAATCTTCCGATTCCCTAATGTGGGGAAACAGAAACAATATACTTACAGATCTTTTTGCATTTGCCAGAGAGAATCCGAATATAATTCTCGAACTTAAAACAAAATCCGCAAATATTGCCTGGTCTGATAAATTAGAGGTTCCTGCTAATGTAATAGTAACCTGGTCACTTAATGCCCCGACAATCATAACCAATGAGGAACACCGGACAGCTTCTCTGGAATCGCGGCTTTCTGCAGCGCGAAAGCTGGCGGATAAGGGAGTTCTCATTGGATTCCATTTTCATCCAATAGTCTATTTCGAAGGTTGGGAGAGTGAATATCAGGAAATCACAGAGTCGATTCAGCACAGGTTCTCGCCCAGTGAAACAGTCATGATATCAATGGGAACTCTTACTTTTATAAAGCCCGTGCTTCGCAGACTCCGTGAGTCCGGAATAAGCAGCAAGGTCCTTCAGATACCTATGATTGATACAGCAGGAAAATATTCTTACGATGTCAAAACTAAAATCAAGCTCTTCTCTCATCTGTACAATTCATTTAGCCCGGAGTGGAAAAAGGAAGTGTTTTTCTATCTTTGCATGGAACCCCACTCACTCTGGGATACTGTGTTCGGAAGGTCCTACCAAAACAATGAGGATTTTGAATTAAATATGAAAAAATCCTATATGCACAAAATCCTCCTTGCACGATAGGATTTTTGGGATTATAATATCCTAGGGTTAGTTTTAATCTTATAACAATTCTGAAACAAAAGCCTCTTATAAATTCCGGGAATTGGCATATTATTGTATATACTTTAGTTTCTTTTTTTGCCTTAATTTCTGGATGCTGCAAGCAGAAATACTCTGTAAACAGCTGATTTATTGACCAGTAAGTAGACTGATGGGAATTCAGAACCCGTGATGGTGTAGACTGTCATATTTCGTTTTTACGAACGGGAATACCTGCTTTTTCATTCTGCTGAATAACAGAAGGATAGATTGATGTCAAAAAGAAATGATGCCGTACCCGTTACCGATATAAAAATATTTAATAGATTATTTCCTTATCTCATGAAACGCAGATGTGATTCTCTTGTCTATTACAAATTAGATATAGAAATGACAAACGCTGTACAATTTATTCAGAAAAAAAACCATGAAGCAGGCGAGCGAAAATACAGGATATTTGATCTAATCATGGCAGCCCTGACCAGAACTGTTGCTTTACGACCCGCTCTGAATCAATTTATATCAGATTATGAGTATTGGCAGAGAAATGAAATATCATTTAATTTTGTTGTTAAAAAAGATATGCACGAAAATTCTCCTGAGCGAAACACCATTGTAAAATTTGAAGAAGATATGAATTTTGAGGAAGTTTCTGCAATTATGCGTCAGGCAATCAATTCTGCTATGCGAATTGAAGAAAATGAAGATGAAGCACTTATTAAATTCTTCCTGCGAATGCCAAAATGGCTTTTAAAGATAACTACAAAGGTATTAGAACGCTGGGACAGAAAAGGACGCCTGCCTAAACAGATTCGTAATGTAGATGGTCTTCATGTAACATCCTTCATTGCTAATCTTGGAAGTATCAATATTCCAAACCCTCCCTATCACCACTTATATGAATGGGGAACTACTTCCCTCTTTCTTACCCTTGGACGACTGCATCGTACCAGAATCCTTGATGAAAATGATAACGAGTTTATCAAGGACACCATTCAGTTAGGGATCACTGTTGATGAAAGAATTGCTGAAGGATTTTATTTCATGAAAGCTTTGAGAATATTACAGGATCATCTGGAAAATCCTGAACTCCTCGAGGAACGACCTGATCCAGCCATGCTGAAATGAAAGGTATCAAATCCCTGACATAAGCAAGCCCTGGTACAGAGATCTCAATACTGTGTATTACCCTGTAATTTATTAAGAAATATTTCTTTTTCATGACCCGCAAATGTGCATTTTTCCCTATCTGAAATCGCTACCAGTTGCTCTGCCTCTCTGTGTGAAAAAGATTCTCCACCAAGCCTATGCTCTTCGAAAGCCTCACAGGCTATGGGACAGATTATTTTAATAATATTAAAAATAGTGTTAGCGAAAACACGGATTTCATACTGGGCATGCATGTCCATTCTCAATTGTAGAAAATGAAATAAATTATGTAAATCCATCTGCCAATACCACTCGGTATAGAGGCTCAATGGCAGGTTAATTCTGGCCAGTTCGCGGGCTATTCCCATGTCAAGAAGTTCCTGGTAAACGGCATATGTCCGCTTTTGATCCTCTTCCAATAATCTCTTTACTTTTTCACGAATTTCAGCTGATACCGGTTCACTACTTCTGCCCTGTTTGTTATCGCTGCTCTGGTATGAAATGTTTTCATCGGAGGGGATATAGCACTCATCAGTCATCACGCTGTATCGGCCAGAAATTTCATTAAGTCTTGCTGTCCTATGCCGTATCCATTGCCGTGCAACAAATATCGGCATCTTAATGTGAAATGTAAAATTCACCTGCTCAAATGGTGAAGTGTGATCGTTTCTCAAGAGATAATTTATGAGACCTTTATCCTTGCGATAAGACTTTGTTCCCTCTCCATAAGAAACCCTTGCCGCTTGAACAATCCGGTCATCTGATCCGAGATAATCAATTAACCGTACAAACCCCTTATCAAGAACAGGATAAGATTTATCAAGGATTGCTTCCGCTTCCGGTACTGTGCAGTGCGCCATAAGGCCTCCATAAAATGTTATTAATTAGTGACTTAAGCAAAATTCAAAATTTAATGAATTTTGAAAGAACCTCACTGGTATTATTTGTATTTTTCTACAGATGGTTGATACTTTTCCTAGAGATTATCGTACTTTTTATCTCTATCCAATTCAAGAATTACTGTCTCAAGATTGCTCAACCGGCTCTCATGTTTCTCAATTACTTTCATAAGCTCATCAAGCTTTTGTTCGGAAACATTTGCTCCGCTCTCTCTTTTCTTAAAATATTGCCTGGATATTTCTGTAGCTGAACCAACAGATACAATTATAACTATAGCTAACCAAAAACTCATATCTACCTCCACTTCACTCCAGCGGTAATAATGTTTTTTTACAATGTTCTGCACATACAGCAATCTGCAGATGTTACCACAGAGAAAAACCAACATGATTTTCCAATAAATCTCACTTTACCAGAAAACCGCTCACAGGGCAATTAGTATTGCGCCACCGTAGATAGTGTGCTACATAAAATCCAGCCTGCCCAGAAGAAGTGAAAGTCCTGCAGAACAAGCAGTTTCAGTTCTCAGTATCCGGTCACCTAAGCCAGCTGAAAGAAATCCAGCACCAGTAAACAACGCCCTTTCTCTGACGGACCAACCTCTTTCAGGCCCAACAGCAAGGATATACTTATTACCGGTCGGTATCTGTATAATTGAAAGTTTAATTCCCGGATTACCATTATCCAGAGCAATACGAACACAATCTGCACCTTCCTGTTTTATTTCTTCTTCAACTGCATCCAGAGTGTTGAACAGTTTAAGCTCAGGAATAGCAGTTTTACCAGCTTGTTGTGCGCCACTTAGAATATATTTACGAAATTCTCCATCCTTCCACAACTTGGCATCTCTATATGAACGTTCTCCCGTATCGGTTCCGGATACAAATATCCTTTCAACACCAAGACTCACAGCCTCACGCAGTATCCTTTTCATACAAATTGGCCTCACCTGAGCAACCAGTAATGTTATCGGGAAAAGCGGCACAGGAGGAATTTCCGGTTTCCAGTCAATGGAAATTGCTTCTGTATCCATTCTGGTAATAACTGCTCTTCCGGCAAACCCGTTCACCAGCCCCATAAGAAAACTTTCACCCTCCTGCAGTCGCAGGATTTTTTTAATATGCTTTCCTCTCTCATCAAATAGCGAAATTCTGCCGTTTTCAGGATACGACTCAAATAAAATGATATTCATACTCTTTATATAGCATGAAATTGAATCTCATACCAGTTGTATACGTAAGCTGATCTTTACAAACACGCTCTGACACTGTATACAATAAGATAATGACAGATACAGCAGTCTATATCAGCACTTCATTAGATCCGCAGCTCAATCTTGCACTTGAAGAGTCTCTATTTAGAAACATGGAGCCTGATTCACGCATTCTTCTGCTGTATCGAAACAATCCTTCAGTTATCATTGGAAGAAACCAAAATCCCTGGCTTGAGTGCAGCCTGAAACGTATGAATCAGGATAATGTGCCGTTTTTCCGGCGTTTCAGTGGTGGGGGAACGGTCTATCATGATCCTGGTAATATAAATTACAGTTACATGACCTCCCGCCAGGAGTTTAACCGGGCTACCGCAACAGGTCTTATCGTAGAGAGCCTGCGGTTTCTCGGAGTTCAGGCTGAAATTTCTCCACGAAATGATATTTTAGCTGGCGGCAAAAAAATTTCCGGAAGTGCCTACAGAATTTCAGGAGATAAAGCCTATCATCATGGGACTCTTCTGGTAAATACTGATCTTGATAAACTTACTGCATATTTGATTCCGGGCCTATCTGTCTCCGAAGCGAAAGGGACAAAATCTGTGTCATCTTCTGTTACCAATTTAACTGACTGTAATCCTGCAATTTCCTATGAAAAAATATACTCTGCAGCAGCCTTCACTTTCTCAAAAGCCTTCAC
>CAZMOX010000028.1:0-23345 GCA_964567895.1 uncultured Spirochaetales bacterium
GGCTTCAGAAGCCCCAAAAAAGGTGACTTTGAGCCGATTTTATTTATTTTCAAGATAATTTTGGTGAACTTGGGTCAAGCAAGGTGGATACCTGTAGAGAATCCTGAACGGAAGCTTTAGCCCTGAGAATCATTTACTTAACCTGGCGTTGTACAGTCTGTAGGGTAGATTGTAAAGAAAAATGCCGCAAATCACATAAAACACCTCATACGGTCAGCAATTCTTGATCAAATAACTCCTTTAGAGTATAGAATTCTAAAATCTTTCTTGGATAGGAATTCATCCATTTCTCAATCTGTACCACAAAAGCTAAAAAGTTTTTTTGTATATTTGCACCTTTAGGAACAAACCGCCAAATCAATTTATTACTATTTTCATTTATCCCTCTCTCCTGAGTACAGGAGGCCCCGAAATACCGAACATGGGAATGAAGATGTTTTTTTACCAGAGCAGAATGCAACATCCTGGAAGTCATAATGGTAAGTCGAAAGGGATTTCCCGGGGTCGGAGACCTTGGCACGCTTGGACTGAGTATATATGGGTAACGCGGATGGATGCGCATTACCCATAGAGATCTGGGGTGAATTCTTTTCTTTGAATCCTTCATCTATTACAGAACAAACTACCCAGATACCAAACAAGGTCACACCAACAGGGGCGGACTTAATCAGGAGATAATATATGTACAATTTCTTACACCTTTTCAATTTTGCCATACTTGCACCCGATGACGGAGGAGCAGGAGGAAGCGATTCACCAACAGATCAGGATTCTGGGGACACTGATACCAATCAGGGTGGACGAGAAACAAATGATCAGCTAAAAAACCTTCAAACAGAACTCGAAGCAGCTAAAAAAGAAAGCTCCGGAAAAGATAAATCAGTCACCCGGTTGCAAAAAGAGCTTGATGAGCTAAAAAAAGCGCAAATGAGTGCTGAAGAGCGAAAGGTACACGAAGAAACAGAACGTCAGGAAAAGGCAGCCCAAGAGCGGAACCAATTCTTGACTGAAGTACGAACTATAGCAGCAGAACTTGCAGGCTTAGATGAACAGGATGCAGAGATCATCCCAGGGAATACCCCTGAAGAGATTCGAGAAAATGGCAAACGCATCAAAGATTTACTGGAAGTAAAGTACACTGCAGGATTTGAAGTTGCAAAAAAAGAAACTATGAATGGTGGGACTCCACAAGGAGGGTTTACGCCTCCCACGGAGAGAACCGTAAAAAAACTCAATGATTTATTTAAAAGCTAAAGGAGAAATTACTCAATGATTATACCGAATGAAGGAGTTGTGACATTTGATGTACCGCAGAATGCGGTGGATGTCTCAAACCTATTTTATGAGATCCAGATTCCTGGAGCTCGATTTTTAAACAGCATAGTACTTGGCGATTCTGTACGTTCTGTTGATCCAAAATGGTTTGATGATCGTAGACTTGCCATTGGAACAACGGTCACCGCTGCATATACCGCTGCTGTGGGATCTATTGAGCTTACCAGCGTGGAAGGTATCCGAGTGGGCTCAGTATTCTCAGCCCAGGATACGATATTCAAGGCTACTGCTATCAATCCTGATACCCATGTGGTATCTGTGGTGGTTCTTTCAGAAGATGCAAACCACGGGATCGGTGAAGAGATTATCTTTATCGGTAATGCACGTGAACAAGGTTCAACGAGACAAGATTCCGATATCAACACTCCAATCGAGCGATACAACCGTACCCAGATCTTCGATGATTCTGTGGTAATTACCGGAACCCAGGAAGCAGTTGATCAGTATGGAAATGGCGTGATGAACTTGAACCTGGAAAATGCAGTGAAAAAGAAACTGCAACGGATGTACTTACTCATGGGACGGGCTATCTGGAGAAATCCGAGAGTCTCTCCTGATGATAACAACTCAGAACCATTACTGGGAGGCTTAAATTGGTTTCTTGGACAGTTCGGGCAAAAAACAACAGGAGCATTCAGCCATGCTAATATATCTGCATTTGCCTATGATCTGTATCAGGCAGGATTGGTGAACCCAGAGATCTGGATTAATCCGAATGAAGCAGATAATTTCCGACAGCTTGACTCTGCCTACATTCAGGTAGATGCAAAAGTCACCTTCGCTGGTCGTCCGCTTCCGACTCTCTTGTATACCACCAAGGGCCAGGAGATTCCCATCAAGATCGATCCCCAATGTCCAGAAGGGCAACACTATTTAATAGATCCCTCTTTATGCTCCTTACATCCGCTTTCGGGGCGTCAATTTTTCGTAAAACGTGCTCAGGATGATGATGATAATAAGAAAGCCAGGATTATTGGGGAATATACCATGAAGGTTTTCAACTCAACCTTTATGGGTCGCTATACCCCGGAGACGATTCTGAACGTGAGGTAAATCCCTACGGGATTAACCATCGCAGTTTGAAAGAAAGATGGTGGTGTTGTGGTAGTTCTTTGATTGATGGAAATTTAATCGGATATTAAGTTAATTTATCAAACTGCCGAACTTTTCACACATCCCACAAATAATAAATGGGATAGAATACCTAAAGATATTCTATCCCATTTATACCCCGGAGACGATTCGAACGTCCGACCTGCTGCTTAGGAGGCAGCTGCTCTATCCTGCTGAGCTACCGGAGCACATAAATATTCGGGCAGCAGAGATAAAAGATTATCCGCATGCGCCATAAGAGACTAATAAAATTCACGCCACATGTCAATCCTGATAATGCTGATGCGGGAATCTGGTTCCGATGAAAGTCAGTGGACAAACCAGTGTTTACATTTGATATAGTGAAATATTGTAGTGTTTAGTTCATCATAATGAATATTTAGTGCATAAAAGCTGTATAAATATGATTTTTTTTGTGAGTTACGATTGAAAAATCATACTTTAATAGTATAATAGACAATAATTTCAAAACATAGAAAAGGAGAATCGGATGAAAAAAACTGTATTAATAATGCTTGTATTACTAATTGGTATAACATTAGTTTTTACATCATGTGGAAAAAAAGAAGCAGACGTTGCTGAGGAAGCTAAAGTAGTTGAGGAAGCTAAAGTAGTTGAAGAGGCTAAAGTAGTTGAAACAATAAAAATTGGTGTAGCGGGAGCACACACTGGGGATCTTGCGTCTTACGGCCTTCCTTCAGTAAACGCAGTAGAACTTGTTGTGGCTAATGTAAATGCAGCAGGTGGAATTGACGGAAAAATGATCAAACTTGTAATAGAGGACGATCAGTGTAAACCGGAAATTGCAACAAACACAGCAGCGAAACTCGTTGGTGAAGATGTAGTTGCAGTAATTGGACACATCTGTTCAGGAGCTACAAAAGCTGCTCTGGATATTTACAATGAATCAAAAATCGTTGTAATTTCCCCTTCAGCAACCAGCCCTCCACTGACAAAGAGTGGTGACTACCCTAACTTTCTGAGAACTATTGCTTCAGACGATGCTCAGGCTGTTCTTCAGGTGGACTTTGCACTTAACGTTCTTGAGTCAAAGAAAATTGCTGTTCTTCATGACAAAGGCGACTACGGAAAAGGTCTGGCAGAATTTGCTAAGGCTGGAATTGAAGAATCTTCAGCTGAAGTTGTACTGTTCGAAGGTGTAACACCCGGAGCAGTTGATTACTCAGCAGTAATAAACAAAATTGCTCAGGTGGGAGCTGATGCGGTAATTTATGGTGGATACCATCCTGAAGCAGCTCAGCTTATCGGCGGCATGCGCGCTCAGGGTCTTGATATTCCCTTTATCGGTTGTGACGGTGTTAAGGATGCTACATTTATTGCTGTAGCCGGTGATGATGCTGAAGGTGTTTACGCTACCGCTCCTGTTGATACAACCAGCAACCTAATTGCTGTAAAAGCAGGTAAGGAGCACTTGGCTGAATATGGTGAAGAGTATGGTGCGTTCTTTCTGAATGCATATGCAGCAGCTCTTGCAATTGTAAATGCTATCGATGTTGCAAACAGCACAGATTATGATGCGATCATGGCTGCTCTTAAATCAGAGTATGTTGAAACACCAATTGGAAATATCAGCTTTGATGAAAGAGGCGATGCAATAGGTGTTGGATTTGCAGTTTACCAAGTAAAAAATGGCAAATTTTCACAGCTCGATTAGTTGAGGCTCTTTCAAAATTGTCTCAGTTTCTAAATGGTTATTAGCGGGCAGGCTCTATCCAGGGTCTGCCCGCATTTTTCGTGATAAGGTGGATATATGGGTTTTGACTACTTTTTCAAACTGTTTATCGGGGGGCTGACAAAAGGAAGTATCTATGCCCTGATAGCTATAGGATATACGATGGTGTATGGAATCATCGGGCTGATTAACTTCGCACATGGTGAAGTATATATGATTGGTGCATTCACTGCGCTTATTGTAGCAGGTATATTATCGGTATTAAATCTGCCGATGTTTGCAGTGCTTATGATAGCAGTGGTTATAGCAATGATATTTTCAGCCGGTTATGGGTTTACCCTGGAAAAGATAGCATACAAACCCTTGAGGAATGCTCCAAGGCTCTCAGCGCTCATCAGTGCAATTGGGATGTCAATTTTTCTACAGAATTATGTTCTGCTGGCACAAACCTCAAATTTCTTACCCTATCCGGATATGATACCGGATTTTGCATTTTTAGAGCCGATTAAACAGACTCTGCGTACTACGCAGCTTATAATATTAGTGGTAACAGCTATAGTAATGATACTTCTGACACTGCTTATCAAATTTACAAAAATTGGTAAAGCCATGCGGGCCACAAGTCAGGATCGTGTTATGGCGATGCTGACAGGTGTTAATGTTAACCGGGTAATATCAGTAACCTTTGTTATTGGTTCTTCAATAGCAGCACTTGGCGGAGTTCTTATTTGCTCACATACCGGCCGAACACACTTCTATATTGGGTTTCTTGTCGGAATTAAAGCCTTTGTTGCCGCAGTACTGGGTGGAATAGGAAGTATTCCCGGAGCGGTGCTGGGAAGTTTTGTTCTAGGATTTACTGAAAGTTTTGGTGCGGGATACATTTCCAGCGATTATGAAGATGTTTTTGCATTTGTCATTCTGATCCTGATACTGACGTTCAGGCCTGATGGAATTCTCGGCAAATCAACGAAGCAGAAAGCGTGAGGGTAGCAGAATGATTAAAGATAGATTGCTTAAGTCATTATATGTTTCATTGTGGTTAACGGTACTTACCTTCCCGGTTATGGTTATCAGGGTTAATACCATTGAAGATACCGTAACCTGGCGTTGGGGGAATTTACTGCTGATCCTGATTGGATCATATGTATTCTCTCTCATCTGGAATTATGCTCTTGAACGTCAGGAGCGTGGTAAAAAGGTTAAAACAAATAAACTCAGTATAAAAATAAAAGAGATAAAAGCGACAGTTTCTCAAAGTCGTCCGATGAAAATTAGCGGATTAGCCGCGGTATTAGCAGCAGTATTTCTTTTTCCGTTTCTCACATCTTTTTATCAGATGAGTATCATGAATACGGCATTGATGTATGTCATGCTGGGATTAGGTTTAAATATAACTATTGGATTGGGCGGTATCCTGAACTTGGGATATATAGCTTTCTTTATGGTTGGATCATATAGTTATGCACTGTTAAATCAGGCTATAGGTTTAAATTTCTGGATAGCACTGCCGATTGGCGGATTAGTAGCTTTGATCTTTGGAATCATTGTTGCTGTTCCTGTGCTGCGTCTTAGAGGAGACTATCTGGCAATTGTTACTCTGGCTTTTGGTGAGATAATGCGAATTGTTGTTGAAAACTGGAGTTCTCTTACTGGTGGACCGAGCGGGATTCGTTCTATCCCCAGACCAGCAATTCCGGGAGTTGATCTTAATTTAATTGATACTGCCAAACTGGTCTATTTCATAATGATAGTGCTGGCGGCTTTTACCATACTGATAACACTCCGCCTGAAAGATTCCCGTATCGGCCGGGCGCTGATAGCGATGAGAGAAGATGAAATTGCCTGCCAGTCCATGGGTATTAATATTACGAAAGTCAAGGTAATCGCTTTTGCTTTAGGAGCAGTATTTGCCGGTGTGGCTGGAGTTGTTTTTGCAGCGAATACCACTTTTATTAATCCTGCCAGTTTTACCCTTTGGGAATCTGTACTGGTACTTTGTATTGTAGTTCTCGGCGGAATGGGATCCATTCCAGGAGTTATATTTGCAGCACTGGTACTTAAGCTGATGCCTGAATATCTCCGTGCTTTTTCGGAGTACCGGATGCTCGTATTTGGAGCTGTTCTTGTTATTATGATGGTATTTAAACCGGGTGGACTCATCCCTGAGAAGCGGAAGCACTATAATTTTACCAATAAAGATGCTGCTGATTTTGAAGAAGAGGATGTGTAGTATGGGTGTACTTGAAGTAAAAGATCTGACTATGGATTTTGGTGGGCTGCGGGCTGTAGACCACGTTAGTCTTGAAGTAACTGAGGGTGAGATTGTAGCTCTTATCGGCCCGAATGGAGCAGGAAAAACAACTTTCTTTAATTGTGTAACTGGTGTATATAACACTATGCAGGGTACAGTAACTATTAACCCTCCCGGCCGGGAGGCAGAAGAGATACAGAGACAACCCCCGCATATAATAACCCAAAAAGGGTTGGCAAGGACTTTTCAGAATATTAAGCTTTTCCAGAGTATGACTGTTCTGGAAAATGTTATGATCGGGCGCCATACACGTATGAAAGCAGGAATTGCAGGAGCAGTTTTCAGGGGTAAAAAGACCCGTGCTGAAGAGCAAAAACTTCTCCATGACTGTTATGAAATCCTGAAAAAAATCGGACTTGAGAAATGGGTCAATGAACAGGCGAAAAATCTGCCCTATGGAGAGCAGCGAAGACTGGAAATAGCCAGAGCTCTGGCTACAGAACCTTTTCTGCTGCTGCTTGATGAGCCGGCTGCCGGTATGAACCCCCAGGAGACGCAAGACCTGGTTGAACTGATACTGAAGCTCAGGGAAGAAGAGAGTATCTCAGTTCTGCTTATTGAGCACGATATGAGTCTTGTAATGTCTTTGTCGGAAAAAATCTACGTTATGGACTACGGTAAGGGAATAGCTTCCGGAGTTCCGAAAGATGTCAAAAAAGACCCAATTGTTATCAAAGCCTACCTAGGGGAGGACATTGATGCTTAAACTTGAAAAACTCAATACCTATTATGGTAATATTCATGCTCTTCGTGATGTGGATATTGAAATAAATGAGGGTGAAATCATTACTCTGATCGGAGCTAATGGGGCCGGAAAATCTACTACGTTGATGTCGATCTGCGGAGTTGTTCCTCCCAGAAGCGGTAAGGTTATATTTGAAGGAAATGATATCACAAAAACTGCAACAGAGGAGATCGTATCGCGCGGTATTATACAGGTACCGGAAGGACGTAGGATATTTCCGGGTCTCACCGTACGTGAGAATCTGGATATGGGGGCATTCCTCAGGAAAGATAAAGAGAAGATTAAGCAGGATGTTGAGTACATATTTGATCTTTTTCCCATTCTGGCTGAACGCCGAACACAGATCGGTGGAACCCTCAGCGGCGGAGAGCAGCAGATGCTGGCAATATCCAGAGCCTTGATGGCAAAGCCAAAACTTCTGCTGCTTGATGAACCATCACTTGGACTTGCTCCGATTATCGTGCAGCAAATATTTGTAATTATCAAAAAAATTAACCAAGAGCAAAAAACTACTATTTTTCTGGTAGAACAAAATGCCAACATTGCTCTGCGTACTGCTCACAGGGGATATGTTATGGAAACAGGACGTATAACTCAGGCTGATACCACCAAGGCGCTCCTGGCAAATGATAAGATCAGAGAAGCATATCTCGGCGTATAACCATACATTAAGGAGACTTTATAATGATTGTAAAGAACAGGATGACGAGAAACCCTATTACTATCTCTCCGGATACCCCAGTGGCTGAAGCGCAGCGGATTATACGAAGAGAAAAAATACACAGATTGCCGGTTTTAAATAAAAAAAAGGAACTGGTTGGTATAGTTACCGAGAAAGACCTGCTGTATGCTTCGCCCTCTCCGGCTACAACCCTTGATATTCATGAAATAACCTATCTGCTATCACAGCTTACGGTAAAAAAGGTGATGAGTACACAAGTACTTACCATAACTTCTGATACAGTTTTGGAGGAAGCTGCCAGGATAATGGTTGATAGTGATATTGGCGGACTGCCGGTAGTGGATTCCGGATCTCTGGTTGGAATCATTACTGAATCTGATTTATTCAAGGTCTTTATGGAACTTTTTGGTGCCAGGCATAGTGGTTTGCGGGTAACGATATTAATTCCGGATAAACCAGGAGAGATATCAGCTCTTGGTCAGGCGATTACAGAAAAAGGCGGAGATATAATTTCTCTTGGCACATTTTTAGGAACTGATGCTTCAAATGCTGTCTGCACAATAAAAGTGCAAGGTCTTGCAAAAGACGTTCTGGTAGAAGCCCTGAAACCCTGTAGTATAGAGATTATTGATATCAGAGAGGTATAGATCAACACGTGGACTTTAAAGATTTGCTTGATCAATGGGAAAGCTCAGAGAATGGTAAAAAAATATCTGAACAACTCGAGCGCCAGACGCAGTCCCGTGATGTTGATGGAGAGCAGGGGAGTAGAGCAAAAATACCTCTCTTATCTGATTTAAAACGGATGAGACCGCAAGATGAGATTGATTTACATGGATTAACCTCAATTGAGGCAAAAAAACTGGTAATGGAGTTCCTTGAAAGTTCAGCGGAAAAAGGTCTGCATAAAGTGCAGATAATTCATGGAAAAGGAAATCACTCAGAAAATCGCGAATCTGTTTTAAAAAAGGTTGTGAGGGATTGCATAGATGCTTCTCCCTATGCCGGGCTGACAGGAACTCCTCAGCGTGCTGATGGAGGAAGCGGGGCAGTCTGGGTTGCTTTAAAGAAAAAAAGACATCGAAATTAATCGATGTTTTTTCTCTTTAACGCTCCCGGTAAATTATTCTTCCCCGAGTTAAATCATAGGGTGAGAGAGCCACCCGAACCTTATCACCGGGAACTATCCGGATATAATGTTTACGCATCTTTCCTGAAAGATGTGCGAGAATTAAGTGTCCATTTTGCAGTTCAACCCTGAACATAGTATTGGGAAGTGATTCTTTTACTACACCTTCAACTTCAATAGCTTCTTCTTTAGCCAAAATTCCTCCTAAATATGCTGCAGTTGCTTTATCTGCAAACTGAAAAAAGTTTATGGGATGTCAGAGTTTTTGTCAAGCTAATATTTATTTTGTAACCTCTTGCGCTTTAAGTCATTTTATTTTTAATGAATCCGGTTGACAAAAAATTAGATATAGACTAAAACAATTCATCCTATAATTGAGCAAATGGGGGGGGGTAAACCCTTGGAAGCAGCCTTTATTAAAGAAATGGCAGAGCAGTTAACTGCTTTGCAGGAAGAAATTCTCAAAATGTTTATTTCAGAGAACGAAGATTTCAAAAAACTCGTTAGCGGAATGGATATTAAGGATTTAGGGGACATCGCAGCAGATGACGTAATGTGCAGAAAGCTCGAAGCCCTTAATCAACATGAAACCAATAGACTGCGTCGTATTGAGTCGGCTCTTGCCCGGTTAAAGAATGGCCGCTATGGAATTTGCCTCAGTTGCGGGAAAAAAATTCCTCAGGATAGACTACGTGCAATACCTTATGCAGTACGATGCATAGAGTGCAAGGCTGGTGATGAGACCAACAGGAAAAAGAGAGCATAACCATTGCACAAGGTTCTACGCTCCTCCTGTAATGAATGGATTATGTACTTTTTCATATCCTATAGTTGTAGATTCCCCATGACCAGGATACACAATGGTATCTTCGGGAAGGGTATAGAGTTTGGTGCCTATTGAGTGCAGCAGATCCTCGCTGCTTCCTCCCTGGAAGTCGGATCGCCCAACAGATTGCCTGAATAAGGTATCACCACTAAACAAAACCCCAAATTCAGCTGAATAATAGCAAATTGACTCGGGTGCATGTCCGGGTGTTTGAATAACTGTAAGAGAAGACCCTGGAACTTGTTCCCGATGACCCGCAGCAGATTCTGTATAAAAAATGTATGTAGCCTCAGGAAGATTTGCTAAAATATCAGAATTCTCGGCAGCCAATCCAGGCGACATCATCGAAAGAACTTTTTTTTGCCTTTCTCCACCTGTTTTACCAAGAGATAATTTCCCATCGGAGTGGACATATATAGTCAGGCTCTTCCCATACTCTGCAATCAACCCGGTAAGTCCCAAAATATGATCAAAATGGGTGTGTGTGAGAAGGATGCCTTTTGGTACAAGTTTTTCATCATTCAGTGATTGTATGATTTTACTACTTTCTCCACCTGGATCAATTATCCAGCAGGAAGAATCATTCTTTTCACGATAGATGTAACAATTGGTACCAATTATACCAACAGGAATTTTCATTACTTGCGGGATCATTTTTTACCCTTTTTTTCTTGCGTAATCACAAGTTATGGTTCTGCCCCGGAACTTTGTCCCATTGAGTTTTGCTATTGCCTGGTCAGCGCTTTTTTCGGAGACAGTGATAAATGAATAGTTATCCAATATCTTGATGGAGAGAATGTCTGAACTCTCCAATCCGGCACTCTCCTGCAGCAGTCTGGAGAGATCTTTTGGGTAGACCCGTCTGCTTTTACCAATACTGATAAAAAGTGAGGTTCCATCAGCATTAACCGCGGGGTTTCCAGATCTTTTAACTGCTCTGGTAGTCTTGCTGCCTGATCTCGGAAGGCTGCCAATCGCATCCCTAAGAAGGTATGCCGCAAGGTATCTTCGCATTGAGAATGGGACTGTTTTTTTGATTAGCTTTCGAAATTCCTGCAATTCCTCAGGCTTTTTGTCGCCGCGAATTTTTTCCAGCAGCATCTTTATTTTTCCGGCTGTAATTAGTTCAGA
This sequence comes from uncultured Spirochaetales bacterium, assembly GCA_964567895.1. Taxonomy (GTDB): domain Bacteria; phylum Spirochaetota; class Spirochaetia; order JABMQR01; family JABMQR01; genus JABMQR01. The sequence goes on from CAZMOX010000028.1 coordinate 10,969, forward strand.
TCCGGGTTTTTCATCGAGAGTGTTTTTCATGGTAAAGTGCTCCTCCAGCATTTGGCAGATTGTTGCTTCGTGTGAAATTGTCAGACACATATAGTTGTGTACTTGAGGATTATTTGCAATGAATGGAATTATCTGCAGAATTCCTTTACTATCACTTAATCCATAAAACAAAACCGTACCTGATTCTGGTACATCCGTAAATATTTCTGTTAACAAAAGAGCTGAACCGGTAAAATAGTGAGAGTTTTTCTCTAATTCCCGTTGTATAGCACTTTTAATAGAGAGAGTATCACAAAAAATTAAAATATGCCCGCGTAATTGCCGGCTGAAAACTATTTTAGAGATAAGCTCCGGATAGAGTTTAGGGTAAGTTCCGGTATGAAGGATCTGCAGATTATGAGACCAATCAGTTCGGTTGAAAATTTGTGGTCGATTCATAAGCTCCATTAAAGAAACGTCCTGCTCCGGTTTGGGGGAAAAGATACAGGTTTTCGGTTTTTTCTTAAACTTTGAGAAGATGTATTGCAGATCCCGATTGAAACTCAAGAGTTCTCCAGAGAACTCTTCTTCCTGCATATCAGGATAGACGGTGTTATCAGGTCTGATGATTACCAAATCAACAACTTTTCTCAGGTTGATGTTATCCCGGCGTAGATGATCAATAAGTCTGCCAGGTGTCGCTGCCAGAAGGAGGGGCTCTGTGCGGAGTTCCTGTAAATCAACTCCTGCAATCTCCTGCGTTCCAATAACGCTGATTGAGGGATATTTCCTTCTTACTGCGGAATTAGAAATATTGCTGTTTTCAATTAGCTCAAGAGATTTCTGGTCTGCCAGCAGCAGCATTTCCGGACCTGAGTATGAAGATATTCTGAGTTTTTCCTGCTTTCTGTTCTGTTCACGAAGCAGAAGAAGTTGCAGCCCGGCAACTACAGTACCATCTTTTTCTGAGGATTCAATAATGCTGTTACAATATTTTTTTCCAACACCAAATTTTTTTCCAGCAACAAACTCTGGAATTTGTTGTTGAAGAACAGTGGGGGAGGAGAACCCAAAATCTTTACAAAGGGTGTAAAATATTTCCGAAAGCTGTTTAATTTTTTTGGACACTCGCTTTTACCACGTTAGTTTTTTATTAGGATATAATCACTCTTTAGCTTTGTCAAGGAACGTGATCTATGCTAATATGCTAATAATTGAAGGTCTGCCCCGGACTCCGGGAGATGTCCGGGTTGCTAAACGATAGTTGCATCAGTATGGGGGGCAAATGGAACAAAATAGTGCACAAATTGGAGAGTATAGAAAAGAGATTTCTGGAATTCTCTCTGAATTAGAGGTGCAGTTTGAGCAGCTTGGGAAAGTTCTGACAAGGTTTTCATCCCCCAAATTTATTGAAGCAAAAGAGATGCAGACCCGCATTAAGGCAATCGAAGTAGATGTTGATACTCTCGATATGAAAATTTCCGGGATTCAGCAGGCAAAGGATAAAAGTCAGGCTGCAAGAGAAGAAATTGCTGCCATAGAGCAACGGCTCTCCTCTATAGACATGGAAAAAAACTCGCTGTTCAGCAGAATAGGGGTAATTGCATACGAGGAATACTCTGCTGGTTCTCTGGGAGAAGAATTTTCTTTACTTTTCACCTCCGTAACACACCAGAATACCGAACTGACCAAGTTTCAAAAGGCTCTTAAAGAGAATGAGCTCCGCTTTGTGGCTGCACCTTTTTTTGAAAAAATGTCTTTGCGTATTAAACGTAATAAATTAAAGAACGAGATACAGAAGCTTGATTCTGCCCGTGAGGATCTTTTTAGGAAAGCGGGAAAGCAGATAAGTTCTTCAGATTACATTAAACAAGTTAAAAGCCGTAATGCAATAATTATTTCAGAGGATTATAAAAGGATCAGTATTGAAAGTGCCCGTCTCTATGAACAAATGGAGAATCGAAAGAGTGAAGGACAGAAAAATGAAGAGTTTCTTCTTCGGGCAGGTGTTACTGGCAGTATTGAAAAAAGAGTTGGGGAACTGACTAAGAACCGGGAACTCTATTACACCAACCTCCAGGTTCTGTATATTGATTTAGCGCATTTTATGCTGGATCATCCGGAAGAGCTTGCGAAAGTTGAAGAAGTACCGGAAGCAGCAAATAATCTTCAGCATATTCATAAACTTGAAAGAAAGCAGAAAGAACTTGAAAATAAAATAACTCAATTGGAAGCTAAAATCCGTATTACAGAGTTGGAAACTATAATCAAAAATGATCAGGATCGGGTTGAACACCTTAATGGACAGATTATCATACTGACAAAACAGATTCAGGATATTAAGGAAACTGTTTCTCAGAACAGAAAACAGATAGTGAATCTTAAGAAGATTGCCGGGAAGGAAACTGAGTAAAAGGTATATACCTAATACCATAGAAATCTATGAGTACTTCATCTGATAACAAGAAGACCAATCAAAAGAAAAAATCCACAAGCCCGGCAAAAAAAAGAGCTGTAAAGAAAACACCTGCACAGAATGAGCTGTTTGATAAAAAAGAATACGCTGCAAAAAAATATGCAGATGATAATGTATCATCGAAAATGAGTGCTGATCAGGATGATCGGGGAACTCCGCTGGAACCATCATCCCGGGCTACTAAACTTCTTGCAAGAAAAGCTGCTGAAGAAGCCATGGTATTTACTGACCGACCCAAAACGGTAAAATCAGGAAACCCCCTGGGGAAATCAACTCCGGTATCTGTGAAAGTCAAAAAGCCGCAGCCAAAAAAGAGCCCTCCGGTGAAGAGCCCTCCGATGAAGAGGCCTGCGGTGAAGAGCCCAAAGGCAAAGAAAAAGGTGAAACTCTCCGCAAAAAAGATGAAGCAGCGCAGGGAGAGGATCAAATTTGGTATCATTTCTTTAGCTTTGATAGTAGTTGCAGTAATAATTACGTTACTGGTGTTACATCAGGGAGACTCTTTTAAGGATGAGGTTGCAGATACCCCATTGGGGCCGGTTTATCTCATAGATGCAGATACCCCATTTGATAACGAAGTGCGTATATTCATTGAAAGTGGGATGAGGGCAGGCGATATCTGTAAATTGCTTGATACTGCAGGGATTATTTCAAGTTCTTCCAAGCTGCAGAGCTATCTTGTTTCGAATAATCTGGATACAAAGATTCGCTCCGGCGCAATCTTTTTGCCCACAGGGATGTCTGTTCCTGATGCAGCTACGGCACTGGCAAGAGGTTATTGGGATCATCCTATTATCTATATTTATCCTGGATATACCCTAGAGCAGATTGATGCATTTCTGACAGCAAACGGACTGGCAGATAAGGGTGAATTTATTCTTGCAGCAGAGCAGATAGCACGTGATAATGATCTTCCCTTTACGGAAGGGTTTTATTATCCTGATGAGTATATTCTATATCAGCTTGATAATGCTGCCGGAGTTCTTGCAGGGCAGATGTATGATCGGCTGAATATGATTACCGGCCCAATGCTTGAGCAGCTTGCACTGCAGGGGCGTACAGTAGCGGATGCAGTTATTGTGGCCTCGATGATACAGCGGGAGGCAGGGAGTCCTGAAGAGATGCCGCTGATAGCTGGAATTATATGGAAACGGTTAGATGAAGGGATCCCCCTGGGTATTGATGCTACTACCCGTTATGAACTGAACGACTGGACCAATCCTATCAGTAAAGAGGCTCTAGAGAATCCCACTCCCTATAATACCAGACGGAAAAGGGGACTTCCCCCTACAGGCATCTCAAGTCCCGGATTTGACGCTCTTCAGGCAGCAGCCTATCCGAAAAAATCTCCCTATTACTACTATCTGCATGATCGTACCGCCCAAATACATTTTGCGGTAACGTATGATGAGCATCTGGAGAATGTCCAGACGTATCTGCGTTAGGAGTATACAACTACACGATTTCTTCCCTGTTCACTCTTTCTATTAGTTATAGTCTCTCTGAACCATGTTGAATAACTAAACATTAGCAAAAAAAGCAATGTATAGAGAGTTAAGTTGACTTATTTAGATTCGTTTGTCTACTAATAAATCAAAGAGCCTTTACATGGTTAAATATAGGCAGTATGATGTAAAAGTGAGGGGAAAGGGAAACTCACGTAGAATTTAAAGACCCTATAATGAAACAGACGAATAATTGATAGAATTTCCAGTTTTAAGGTAAATTAAAATTCTAATAGATTATTTGGCTCGGTATTGGTAAAATATTAATTAAACCGTATCAATTGTACAAAGGTAAATATAAATAAAAATAAGTATGGAGACCATGTGTGCAGCAGAATGATTTAGATAATTCAATATTCGGTGGGCAAGTTCTGAGTTTATGGAAGAGCGTTATAAGTGTGGATTGCTGGAGATACCACGATCACGTTTTGATCAGGAACTGAAAAAGAGGTTGCCGGAAACAATTGGAGACGGTAATTTGGCTAGATATGGTCAAAATTTGCTTACTGCAATTCGTGATAATGGACTATTAGTGTGGAAAGTTAAGAAAATAATTGTAAGCCCGGCTATTTCTGTAAGAGCATGATTGCAGAAGGGAATCTTGAGATTGAGGAGAAATATTAAAAATGGATAATGCTTTCTTTGATCATCCTATATTAAATTCGCCTTATGAATATCCTAAAAGGCATTGGCAGCTTGATGAACAAGGGCAACCTACCCAGAAAATTGACGAATCACGGCGTCGTGCTGAGTTTATAACTCCGATTCCAAAACCTCGAAAACGAAAAGATTCAGTTTTTCAAAATGAGATAATTTTTGATGAGGGTAAAGATGATTTACTAAATCTGATTGTTGAAATTAAAGGATATCGAGGAGAAGATGCCAAAGAAAAAAGATCAACGATGGATAATTACTGGGTACCGGGAGTGAACAATCTAAAAAAATATGGTCGTTGGGAATTCATAGAGTTCACAGATGTATTTGAAATTGAAAGCGCATTCAACAATATGGTTGAATCAACAATAGAAAAGCATAATAATTACCAAAAACAGGATATATAAAAATGAATGCCGCTAGACTACGGATTTTTATAAGTAGTGTACAGAATGAATTTAAAAAGGAACGGCAGGATGTAAAAGCATTTCTACTTGGAGATGCCTTTCTTCGTCATTTCGTTTCGGAAGTCTTTCTTTTCGAAGATATCCCTGCAAAAGATCAACATGTTGATGAAATATATCTTGACGAGGTTGAAAAAAGTGATCTTTATATAGGAATTTTTGGATATGAGTATGGGAGTAAAGACGAAAATGGCATTTCGCCAACTGAATATGAATTTGATCATGCAACAAAGTGCAAAAGAACACGGCTGATCTATGTCTGGGGTTCGGAAGAAACCAAACGATCATTAGAAATGAAAAACCTTATTCGAAAAGCCAGTGATGAACTTGTCCGTAGGCGTGTTGAAAATATGTCTGCACTAACTTCAGAAGTCTACGCCAGTATTATTGACTATCTGAATAATTTGGGAATGCTTCGACTTCCACCTTTTGATGCTGCAATCTGTTCTCATGCCGATCTTTCTCAAGTGTCCAAAAATCGTGTTGACTGGTTTGTTGAAACTGCCCGGAAAGAGAGGGGATTTCCCTTGAAAACAAGCATTCAAGTAAAATCTCTACTAATACATTTAAATCTGATTGAAAATGATAAACCTTTGAATGCGGCAATAATTCTTTTTGGAAAGAATCCGCAACATTTCTATCGCACAGCTGAAACAAAGTGCATTCACTGCCATGGAACAGAGTATTTACGTCCTTTTGCATCTCAGCAGATATACAAAAGCGACATCTTTGAACAGGTTGACCAAGCACGTGATTTTGTTTTATCCAAAATAAGTCGTTCCGTAGGAACCCGCACAATGAGTGCTGCTGCCCCTGTGCGTTATGAATTACCGCCGGATGCCGTAGGGGAGGCCATTGTAAATGCTATCGCTCACAGGGATTACTACAGTAACGGATCGGTTGAAGTTCGTTTATTCGCCGACCGGCTTGAAATATGGAATCCGGGTTTACTTCCTGGAAATATAACTCCCGATACTCTCAGGAAAGACCACTCCTCAGTACCCAACAATCCTCTTATAGCTGAATCAATGTATCTTACCCGGTATATTGAGAAAACAGGATCAGGTACACAGATGATGATTAAAGTGTGTATAGAAGCAAATCTTCCGGAACCTGATTTTGAAGAACGGGAAGGTTTTTTTGTGGTAACCTTGTGGCGGGATTGGTTAACAAGGGATGTTTTAACAAGGATTGATCTTATTGATCGTCAAAGAAAGGCAATAGAGTATTTAAAATGTAACAGTAGAATCAGCAATAGTGAATATCAGAAAAATATGGAAGTCTCAAAAGCCACGGCAACTCGTGATCTCGAACATCTTCAGAAGCTGAAAATTATTAAAAAGGTCGGTACGACCGGGAAAGGGACATTTTATGTTATTCAAAAGAAAGGACTCATAAAGGACTCAAACGGATCATGATTATAAAGGGCTCATATACGGCTCAAACGTCTCATCTTAAGATAATAAAGGGATCCTATAATAGCCAAACAGGTCGTAAGATATATTTGAAGGAAGAATAATGTCGAAGAAAAAAATACCAAAATCGATAGAAACCATTACACACGAAGAAGCCAAACGGCGAAATATTCCAACCGCTGAGTATCAATCATGCGAAAAGAGGAACAGAAACCGATAAGACTGGCTTACGAACGGCGAAACAGGAACCTCGATCCCCAGCTTGTTTGGCGGGGAAAGGATGAACAGGACTGGTCTGATCTCGTTGTGCATGCTCCTCCTCTGTATATTCAGGAGAAGGTTCATCCAAAGATGCTTGTTGACGATCTGGTTAACAAAACAAAAGCAGATAACAAAGCTGACGATACCCAATTTGATCTTTTTGCAGATTTCAATGGGCTTCCTAATGAAGGTGCCAGGACAGAATTTTACCAGCATGATGCAAACTGGACAAACAGAATGATCCTTGGGGACAGTCTACAGGTTATGGCATCTTTGGCAGAAAGGGAAGGACTTCGTGGTAAAGTACAGTGTATCTATCTTGATCCGCCTTATGGTATTAAATTCAATTCCAATTTTCAGTGGTCTACAACCAGCCGGGATGTTAAGGATGGCAAGATGGATCATATAACGAGGGAACCAGAACAGGTTAAAGCGTTTCGGGACACCTGGCGTGACGGGATTCATTCGTATCTTACTTATTTGCGGGATAGGTTGACTGTGGCACGAGACCTGCTTTCAGAAAGCGGATCAATTTTTGTGCAGATTGGGGATGAGAATGTGCATAGAGTGCGAGCCCTGATGGATGAGGTTTTTGGAGAGGATAATTTTCATTCACTAATTGTATTTTAAAAGACATTACCTTTAGGGTCTGATGGATTAGCTGGAATTTGTGATTATATCCTTTGGTATGGAAAAGATGCTGTTCAAATGAAGTATAGAAACATTCTAACTCAGAAACCAATAGGTGCTGGAACTGGTTATACATGGATTCAAAATGAAAATATCTTAGAAAGAAAAATGACAAAAATAGAACGTACTAATCCTCTATCAATAGAAAAAAAAGATAAACCTTTCTTTGCGTCATCACTTTCTTCATCAGGATATACACTAACATGTATGTATGATTTAAAATTAAAGGATCAATTATATAAATGTGGTAAAAAAAGTTGGAGAACATATCCCGAAGGAATGGACAGATTAATAAAATCATACAGAATAATAGCTCCTGGAAAACTACCTTGTTTTAAAACGTTCCATAACGATTTCCCAATGCAACCACTACATAATATTTGGGATGATACACATGGTGCTTCTGATCTTGTGTATGTTGTACAAACTTCAAATAAAGTTATCCAACGCTGTATCCTCATGACCACCGACCCAGGTGATCTTGTCTTCGATCCAACTTGTGGTTCCGGTACAACGGCCTATGTTGCAGAACAATGGGGGCGGCGCTGGATTACTATCGATACTTCACGTGTAGCTCTTGCTCTTGCCAGGGCAAGGATTATGGGTGCCAGGTATCCATATTAGCTGCTTGCCGATTCGTCAAAAGGACAATTAAAAGAAGCTGAATTGAGGCAGAAAGCACTTTCAACAACACCATCTCATAATGACATTCGCCATGGATTTGTATATGAGCGCGTACCCCATATAACCCTCAAGTCCATTGCTAATAATACAGAGATTGATGTTATTTGGGATAAGTATCAGGAAAGACTGGACCCATTACGAAAAAAGTTGAATACGGTGCTTAACGAAAATTGGGAAGAGTGGGAAATACCTAGGGAAACTGTTGAAGATTGGGCTGGCGAAGCAAAAAAAAATCATGGTGAATGGTGGAAAAATCGGATAGCCAGACAGAAGGATATTGATGTTTCAATCTCCTCAAAGGCTGATTATGAATACCTCTATGATAAACCCTATCAAGATAATAAGGCTGTCAGGGTTGCCGGACCTTTTACTGTGGAGAGCATATCACCTCACCGAATTATCGGTGTTGATGAAAACGATGAGCTGATTGATCCATCTGCTGATATGAGCCCAGAGTACGGAGAGAATCAGGATTTTACACAGATGATCCTGGAAAACCTTAAAACTTCTGGCGTTCAGCAGGCTCATAAAGAAGATAAAATCTCGTTTAGTTCTTTAACTCCCTGGCCGGGAGATATGATTTGTGCCGAGGGGCGTTTTATGGAAGGAAGCGAGGAAACAGGAATTCTGAAGCGTGCAGCCATTTTTATCGGATCTGAATTCGGTACAGTATCACGACCGGATCTGGTGGCTGCTGCAAGAGAAGCTGGAGATGCTGACTTTGATGTTATTATTACCTGTGCTTTTAACTATGAAGCCCACGCTTCAGAGTTTAATAAACTGGGCCGGATTCCTGTGTTAAAAGCTAGGATGAATGCTGATCTTCATATGGCAGATGATTTAAAGAATACTGGCAAGGGAAATCTTTTTGTTATTTTTGGGGAGCCGGATATAGAGATAATAGATACTGAAGATAATCAGATTCAGGTTAAAGTAAATGGTGTAGACGTATTCCATCCAAATACAGGGGAAGTACGGAGTGATGGTGCGGATGGAATAGCCTGCTGGTTTATAGATACTGATTATAATGAGGAAAGTTTTTTTGTCCGGCATGCTTATTTTCTGGGTGCCAATGATCCTTATAAATCACTCAAAACAACCCTTAAAGCAGAAATAAATCAGGAAGCATGGGATACGTTGCATAGTGATATTTCCCGTTCATTTAATAAACCTGGAAACGGGAGAATCGCTGTGAAAGTAATCAATCATCTTGGAGATGAAGTGATGAAGGTTTTTCGGGTGGAGTAGCATATGCAATTTCGTATAGCGGATACATTTACAGATAGTCTTGCCCGTTTAACAGGTGAGAACCAGAAAGCGATAAAGACTACGGCTTTTGATTTACAATTAAATCCATCTAATCCAGGGCTACAATTTCATAGGCTTGATCAGGTAAAAGACAAGAACTTCTGGTCGGTTCGTGTAAATAGAGATATTCGGATAATAGTACATAAGAATGAAAAAAGTCTTCTTCTTTGTTATGTTGACCACCACGAAAAAGCGTATGAATGGGCATCAAGGCGGAAACTCCAGGTGCATCCCAAAACTGGAGCAGCTCAGTTGGTAGAGATCAGGGAGACTGTTCAGAAAATTATTACTTCTGTATATATTAATAAAACACAAGAAAAAATCCCACTTTCAGAAATTACCATAGATGAACTTCTCAAATATGGTGTTCCAAATGAATGGATAGATGATATCAAATCTGCAAATGAAGATGCATTGTTGGACATAGCCGCTCATCTTCCTGCAGAAGCTGCAGAAGCTATTTTAAATCTTGCTATTGGTGTCGTTCCAGAAGTACATTTCTTTTATAATAAGACCGGTGACCCCTTTAATCACCCGGATGCTCAACGACGGTTCCGGTTAATGCAAACAAGTACTGAACTTGAACAAGCATTGGAATATCCCTGGGAGAAATGGACAGTCTTTCTACATCCATATCAACGTAAATTGGTCGATAATAACTATAATGGTCCTGTACGAATCTCTGGCTCTGCTGGAACAGGAAAAACTATAGTAGCTCTACATCGGGCTGTGTATCTCGTCCGACATAACCAAGATGCACGAGTTCTTTTAACAACGTTTTCAGACAATCTTGCGAACGTATTGATGTTGAAGCTACGATACCTAATTAGTAATCAACCACATCTAGCGGAACGGCTGGAAGTTCATTCTATGAACGCAATTGGTCTTAGATTATTTCAACGATTAACAGGTTGACCTCCTGAGATTGCGCCTTTGTCTATTATTCAGCAATTATTCGAAGATGAAAAGCTGGCAAATAAAGACATCAAACAAAGTCTCCGATTCTTACTGAATGAATGGGAAGATATTGTTGATGCCTGGCAGATTAGGGCATGGGAAGAATATCGTGATGTCCTACGATTGGGTAGAAAAACACGTTTACCCGAAAGCCAGAGACAAATCCTCTGGAAAGTTTTTGATAATGTCCGAGGAAAGCTTAAACAGAAAAAAATGATAACATATTCGGATATGTTTACTGAATTGGCAAATAGAATTTCAAACACAAAGAACACTTTGTTTGATTATACGATTGTTGATGAGGCACAAGATATTAGTATAGCCCAGTTACAGTTTTTATCAGCTCTTGGTAAGCTGCATCCAGACAGCCTATTCTTTGCTGGAGATCTTGGGCAACGTATCTTTAGACAAACGTTTTCATGGAAAGCAGCAGGTGTTGATATTCAGGGACGATCACGAACATTGACAATTAATTATCGAACATCTCACCAAATTAGATTAACTGCAGATAAATTACTTGATCCTGAAATTTCTGATGGGGATGGAAATATCGAACAACGGGGAAGCACAATATCAGTTTTTAATGGAATAAAACCGACAATAATCGAATGTAGCAATACCGAAGAAGAAGTTGCCAGAGTTGGGAGATGGATTCAAAAACGATTGGAAGAAGGACTTAAACCGCATGAAATTGGAGTATTTATTCGTTCGGACGAACAGATATCACGGGCTCAAAAGGTTGTCAATAATGTTGGAATAGATTATATCATTCTTAATAACCATATCGATATTACAGCAAATAAAGTAACAATATGTACCATGCATCTTACAAAAGGACTTGAATTTCGTGCGGTCGCAGTTATGGCATGTGACGATGAAGTAATTCCTCTGCAATCACGCATTGAAACTGTATCAGATGATTCTGATTTGGAAGAAGTGTATAACACAGAACGTCATCTTTTATACGTTGCCTGTACAAGAGCACGAGACTTTCTACTTGTAACAGGGGTTGCCCCATCATCGGAATTTCTTGAAGATTTAATATGTTAAATAAGTATTGTGTGGTTAAATACCATTATATGCTGGAATTTCTCGAACTGAAAAAAGAAGTTGCTCAATATGGGATCAACTCTGAAAATATCAAAATTGAAGGAGGAGAAATATCCAAATGAATGAAAAGCATGAATTGGGAGGTAGTTGGACAGAAGAAAAGCTTAAAATGGTAGAAAAATATCTGAAAGCCTATACTGTTATTATGAATAATCGTAACTTCCGATTTGCCTATATTGATGCCTTTGCCGGGACTGGGTACAGAGAGCAAAAAGCAAATTTATTTACAAAATTGCGCCGTTCTGGGCGGATAATAAACACGGCATCCCGGAAGAAAACCAGTTGGAAGCTTGCAGAATAAATGCAGAATAAAAATGAGAGATTACAGAAATACAGATGAAGAATTAAGAAAGCTTACTGTGAGCTTAAATAAAATCCACCAAACAGGTGGAGATTCTTCAATAGAGGGAAAATAGTACCCGGCGGGTAGGGAATTGAACAGTGAATTTTATCTTGAAGGTGATTAAGAGTTGGATGAACAGCAGAGTAGAATAGGAGCTTGACTATGTGGATGGACAACTATTTTCAAACTACATTTAATTTGGGGGGTCCAGTCAAAGGTCCAGTGGAGGGTCCAGTCGGGGTCCAGTCAAACTTCAAAAATATCGGATAACAAGTACAGGAATAGGGACTATAAAATAATCATCAAGACGTGAATAGGACATTGATAAATTTAATGATATGAAAGTTGTCCTTTTAAATTGCATATAATGTAAGCTATTAAATACAGATAAGGGAAATGTTTTAGAAAAAGCAAAGGCTATCAGGACATGAACAGGACATAAAAGATGAAGAAAATTGAATTAAATAATCTAATCCTTCTCGGTGAAAGCCAGACACTGGAGTTCAAAAAACGTGTAAATGTTGAACTTAG
>CAZMOX010000029.1:0-18899 GCA_964567895.1 uncultured Spirochaetales bacterium
GGTCAAAAATCTCTAAAAATAGCTCTAATAGCATCAAGTCCGACAAACTCCTAGAAGCTGAATAAAAGAAAAGTCTGATCATTTTCATCTAATCTTCTTCAAGAGAAAATATACCCTTCATTAATTCTGCACCCATCATATCGGGACTTTTCATACTTTCCAAACCACTGAGAAAATCTTTGAACTCCAGCAGTCTTTCCATCATCATCAATCGAATAAACGATTCGTTTTCCGGTGTTGTGTTCAGAATAAGCTTCTCATGCTCCTGAATGAGGGTGAAAACGATATCATTCTGTCGGATCTGGTACACAAGCCTGTTATGATCAAGACGATGAATAAAGAATCCTTCCTCTCTGAAACCCTCTGCCAATGATCTGCGCATAAATTCAGCAGCCCGATATCCTGGGAAAGAGAGCTCGATCGACACGACATCCTTTGCCTCTTTCTCAAGTGATTTTCTATAGCCCGATCCGCCTTTAAAACTCTTTATAAGAAGCGGCGGAGATGCGATGCTCGCAAAAAGCATAGTCATGATCGCGACTCCAAACATATCCGGACCTATTGCCCCGCTGGAAAGACCAACACCGGCTACAATGAGAGTCACTTCACCGCGGGGAAGCATACCTGACCCGATACGAAAAGCGCCCCGGAGATTAAATCCAACAAGCAGAGCAGGCAGACCGCACCCTACCAGTTTTCCAATGAATCCAACAACGGCGAAAGCCAGGCCAAACCAGAGAACCTCCCGCATCGCTGAAAAATTAACCATCATCCCCATTACACAAAAAAATACCGGTACAAGAAAATTGTAGACGCCCTGGATTCGTTCACGAATTTCATGAGCAACATCTGTCCGTGAAAAAGAGAGGCCCACAATATAAGCCCCAATAATCATGGCAAGCTCAAACATTTCTGATATACCGGCAAGTATCAAGGCCATACCAAAGGATAACCCTGCAATTAGATCAAGAGAATCCAGCAGTTTGAGTTTTTTAGTTATCAGCGGAGCAACTAATATACCAATGACTGTACAAATCACCCAAAATCCAATTGCTTTTACCGCTACGATTCCGACATTACCCCAAGACATACTGTTTCCGGCTAAGGCTGCGGACATTCCAACAACTACCGAGAGCAGTACAATACTAAGCACATCATCAAGTACCGCAGCAGCAAGAATCGTCACACCTTCAGGAGATGAGAGTTTTCGTTTCTCGCTGAGAATCCTTGCCGTTATGCCGACAGAAGTTGCTGTTGAGATCGTACCGAGAAACAGTGCGGTAGGATGCAGAAAACTGTCAACTACAGGATTTAATAATACCGTTATACCGCTGCCTAAAAGGAATGAGATAATAATTCCACCCAAACCAACTACTGATCCTTTTCCTGAAAATTTAATAAATGTAGGAAGATCTGTCTCCAGACCTGAGGTAAAAAGGAGTACAATCGAACCAAGAACGGCAAATCCGTATAATTCCGGAGATACCGGGATTGTTCCATCTGAAAGAGGAAAAATTGGACCGTTTAGAAAGGGGATATTGACAGCTCCCAGCAGATAGGGACCGATTATCATTCCGGCAATAAGTTCACCCAACACCTGCGGTTGTTTGAGTTTTCTGGAGAAAAACCAGCCGGAAATACGGGCAAAAAACAGTATCAACCCGAGCTGGAGTACCAATATCATCATTTCATGTGCCATGGGATCACCTCTCAATCAGAAGTTTTTGGGAATTTGTATTCTTTTGTAATCTATAAGTTTCACAACATCTTTCCAAAAACTTCAAAAGACAATTTCAAAATTCAAAGAATTCTGAAATTGTCTCACCTATAAACCAAATACAGCCAGAGCCTCTTTTGAGGTCTCCGCCTGCAGTAACCTTGAACGTGCATCTTTTGACTTAAGCACCATGCTGATCTCTGCCAGAAACTGAACGTGCGGACCTGTCCTGTCAACCGGTGAAAGAGTCATAATAAAAATACTACTCAGTTTTTCGTCGAGAGAATCAAATTCAATTCCCTTTTTATGCACCCCAATACAAGCTATGAGTTCTTTTACCGCCTTGGTTTTGGCATGTGGGATGGCAACACCGAACTGCATCCCTGTAGACATTTTACTCTCCCTAGCCATTAGATCAGCAAATGCAAGATCTCGATCCAATACTTTTCCTGTTTTAACGAGAATATCGAGGAGTTCCCCGATAATCTCTTCCTTATTTGTTCCCTGAAGATCTGTTGAAATCACAGATTGTGATAAAAGATTTTTTAATTTCATAATAGCGATAAACTAGCATTATTACGTATGTAAATTCAATAGGAGTTAAGCTGATTATGAAGAGCCTCATCGATGAAAACTTCAGACTCTTCCCTTGAAAAAATCACCAATCATTATTATTCTACAATATAATAAGCTAAGCCATATAAAGAGGTTGATATGAAAGGTTTGATAGTAGCTGCCGGATACGGTACAAGGTTTCTCCCCGCATCTAAAACTGTTCCCAAGGAATTATTTCCTCTTATAGATAAACCGGCAATCGCATTTCTTATTGATGAATTTGTGGCTTCTGGTATCCGGGATATTGTATTGATAACATCCCGCAGAAAGAAGAGTTTGGAAGATTATTTTGATCGTGAGATTGAGCTGGAAACAGTCTTTAAAGCAGAGGGGGCTGAGGGAAAACTGCTTAAAATAAAACCCTATGATATAAATTTAACTATCATCCGACAGCAGGAAATGAATGGAACCGGCCATGCCATGCTTCAGGCTCGGTCAGTACTACAGGATTCTCCTTTCATTACCGCATATCCTGACGATCTTCATTTTGGAAAAAAACCCCTATCTAAACAGCTTATTGATGTCTATGAAGAGACAGGATGCGCAGTACTTTCAACATTGCATAACCCGCCTGAACTTCTGCGCTATGGCGTTCTGGCACTTGCCGATGACGGATTTCATGTAACAGATATAGTTGAAAAACCGGCTTCACTGGAAGAAGCCCCCAGCAGAGAGGGGTCAATAGGCCGATTTCTCTATACCCCTGATATTTTCGAATATCTTCAGGAAGGATGGGAAAAACATACTGATGGTGAATATTATCATGTATATGCACTAAAAAAACTCATGGAAAAAAATCGGGTTGTCCACAAACAGCTTGAAGGACTCAGACTCGACATTGGAACGCCGGAGGGGTATCTTCGGGCAATTTTGAAATATGCAGCTTTAGATCCTGAATTACGGGGAATAATTCGTGAAGAGACTTCTATTCTCTGACCGAATACTCTTCAGCAAGATTTTGATATACAGCAGCCTCATCAAATTTATCACGTTTAAACGCACCAGCAGCATAAATAGTGCATTTTGACGCCAGTTCCTTTTCTGCTTCATTCTGATACTCTTTACCGGCAAAATTCTCAAACCAGCCGGATTTTACCAGATCATGCAGTCCTTCTATGCGAAATTTCTCAATCTGGCCATATTTCCATGATAACTGAGCCCAGTCCCCTGCTTGTTTAATAATCTGTGGTTCAGATATATAAAAAATTGGGTGCAGAGCGGTCCAGCGTAACCAGAGTTCATAATCCTCTGCTACCTCGAGATCGTTACGAAAACCCTCAAGCTCACCATAAACATCCTGCCGAACCATCACCGTTGATGGACCAATAATACACTTCTTTAAGGCATCACTGAAAATGTGCCCTTCCCTCTTATGCCGCATTTTCCGCTGGCTTATCTCCTTTCCATTACGAATCCAGGTCTCGCGTGTATGCACTATAGTTGCCTCAGGATGTTCAGTAAAAACATTCAACTGCTTTGCAAGCTTTCCCGGCAGCCAAAGATCGTCAGAATCGAGGAAAGCGAGATACTCACCCTTTGCAGTTTTAGCTCCCAGATTTCTCACTTTTCCCGGCATTCCGCTATGTGGCAGCCGCAGTAGTGTTATGCGGGGATCATCAAAAACTTCTGATCCTACACTCCCCAGTTCATCATAAGATCCATCATCAGCGATTATCAGCTCAAATTCGACATCTTCCTGTATGAGAACAGAGATAACAGCTGCTTTCAGCATTTCAAAACGGTTAAAAACCGGAATTATTATAGATACCATGAAATTATTTTAACATTTATTTTTGTATTTTTTGAATAAATCTTCAAAATTTTTAAGTTATTAGTTTTGGAGGTATCTTATGAAAAATATGAAATCAATAAATTCTCTGGTGAAGAAAAGCAGGTGTTCAGTTGCATACCTATTCGCAATTAGTTTGATACTTATGATTACCCTGCTTGCTTCAGGATGCACAGAAACAGCGGAAAGCAGGACAGCATCATTAACCCTGTCTCTTGAAAAGTTAGAACCGGGAGTGGACCCAGACACACGTTCGGTACTGCCCGGAACACCTTTAAATGTATCCTACTACACCATAACCGGACTAGGTCCCAATGATTCAATTTTTAATGTGAGCACACAGGACTCAATTACCACAGTACCCGGTCTGCAGACAGGTGATTGGCAAATAACTGCATACGGATGGAATGAAAACGGGTTCAGGTTAATTTCCGGCAGCGCACTTTTTGGGCTGACTCCCGATACTACCGAGGCATCCATAGTGCTTGATGAGTATTATGGGGCAGGTACCGTATCAGTGTTGATAACCTGGGATAGTTCGCTGACATTTACTCCGGAGTTTCATCTCTATCTCTATCCCCAGGGAGGTGTGGAAACAGAGGTTTTACCCACCATTGCGGCCGGCTCTGCTTCGTATGAAACATCTCTTGCAGCTGGAGCCTACATTCTGCGCTGCGAACTCTTCTCCTATGGTATTTCTGTTGCCGGATGTGTGGAGGCTATTCGAATTGCAGATGGAATTACAAGTGAAGGGACTATTGTGCTGAATCTGGATACTATGAAGAGTGATATATCTCTTACGCTTACTGATGTAACCACAATACCTGTTGAAGGAGATATAACCGGCATTCCGGTAACAGTGGTAGCAGGAGTACCTATTGATCTCACCTTTACTGCAACAAATGTAGCTGCAGAGGATCTTGCGGCACTTACTGTTGACTGGTATCTCGATGGTATTTATCTTCTGACCGGATCCACCTGTACGATTACTCCTGCAGCCGGTCCTCACAGAGTTGATGTACTGGCAGCGACGACAACTACGGGGAGCAGCGGGTCAGTTTCTGAGTTATTTACTGCAATTGAGACGGGAAGTACCGGATCTCTCTCAATTATAGAGATTATGGATGACAACATAGGCGGCAACCAATTTGACGGGATTGAATGGGTTCTGATCAATGCAGATGATCTTATAATTACTGCCTCGAAAGTTGACGATACAATTCAGACTTTTCGGATGGAAGCCGGTTCTCTGGTTCTTAAACAGACAATCGAGGATACTGCAGAGGTGCCCTTGAATGGAGTTAAGGTAGTGGCATCCTCAGACGACGGGCAGTTGATCTGTGCAATTTCGGAATACTCAAAATCCCTCGTTGTTTTTTCCCACACCCTGGAGACTGATACTCTCGAATTTGTTGAGGCATTTCAAACAGCATTTATGATCGACGGCAGCCCACAGTCTATCGGACTCATCAGTAATATTGCAATTGATTCCATTGGGGGAAATATCTACATTGATGACAGATTGGAGGGATGTATTTTCCATTTCCTCTATGACGGGATTGAAGTCGTGCCCATCGAACGCTATACCTACATCACGACTCCTTCTATTGATTCACCCAGAAAAATTGCAATCTCTCCAAATGGGTTAAGGATGGCTATACCCTGCTACGGCAGCAGCTCTCTTCTCCTGTTTGATATTGATCCTCTTACCGGAATCCCTGCTCTGGATACTATGTTCAGCTATACCGGAACCGGTACTTTGGGGTTAGGAAATGCAAATAATGCTGTTTTTCTTAACAATACCACTCTCTATATGACATCAAACGACTTTTTATGTGAATTTCGCTATGGGGAACCCTCTCCCGGGGCACCGGAGGAGTGGTATCAGTCACAGAGAATAAATGAGGGTACTGATGTTCCGACCATGGATGGTCCCAAGCACGTTATACTTAATGCAGCACAAACTTGTGTATATGTCTGTACTTCTATTTCCAATGGTATAACAGTGTTTAGCAGAAACGTTGCCACCGGAATTCTGACCTATGACAGTTTTATATCATTTGAACCCGGTGATCCGGTACTATCGGCAATAACATCTGATGGTCTTTACTTACTGGCGCCGTCTTATACCAGCGATCAACTGTTTATTTTAAGTATCACAGAATGACCTAACAAGAGCCAATTCCCACGGAATTGGCTCATTCTCTACATACTCATATCTTTGGGGATAATATTCTCTTTCATAGCAGCTCCGCAGCCGGAGTATATAATCAGCAAACCGCTGACGAATTCCTGCAAGTTCTGCCGAGAGATATTTGTAAATTTACGCTACTTCTTATAGAGAGGCCTGGTCTGATAGGTTGTATGAAGCAGGTGATGTGACTTCTCACTAAGCGGTGCACCCAGAAAATCTTTATAAATATGCTTGATTTCAGGGTTTTCATAAGAACAGCGCACTACACTCATCTCATCATCTTTATAGAGTCCTGCAATTCTTTTTTCACGTATATTGTCTGTAGTCGAATAGGGTTGACCCCCGCCGGCAATACAACCGCCGCGACATGCCATAACTTCTATAAAGTGATATGGCGGTTCTTCATTATTCTTCCTGGCTTCCCGTACTTCTTCCAATAGCTCACTGACATTAGCCATACCATGTGCAACAGCAATTTTTATTTTTGTACCCTTGATATCAACTTCGCCTTTCTTGATACCTTCCATACCACGAACTACATCGATATTGACATCTTCCATACGCTCACCCGTAACCAAATTATATGCGGTCCTAACTGCTGCTTCCATAACACCACCAGTATTACCGAATATTGTTCCAGCACCGGAATACGTACCTATCAGTAAGTCAGAAGCCTCTTCCGGGAGTGCCGCAAAATCAATACCAACAGATTTAATCAGGCGGCTAATTTCCCTGGTTGTTAAAACAAGATCCACATCCTGACACCCTGATGAGTACATATTTTCATCACGAGTAATCTCAAATTTCTTTGCCGTGCAGGGCATAATTGCTACAGAGTAGATATTATTAGGATCTATACCGTTTTTCTCGGCATAATAGGTTTTAGTCATTGCTCCCTGCATCATCATCGGGGATTTTGCAGTGGAAAAATTAGGGATCATATCCGGGTAATATTTCTCCATATAGTCTGTCCAGGCAGGGCAGCAGCTGGTTATCTGGGGAAGTTCCTCTCCTTTTGTAAGACGCTTCATAAACTCAGTCCCCTCTTCCATAATGGTAAGGTCTGCCGCAAAATTGGTATCAAAAACTGCATCAACACCTAGTCTTCGTAAAGAGGCATATGTTTGTCCTGTACAAATTGTCCCAGGCTCCATGTCAAACGCCTCACCAATTGCAACCCGCACTGCTGGAGCAATCTGGGCAACAACATGTTTTTCGGGATCATTAAGTGCAGTAAGTAATAATTTGGTCTCGTCCCTCTCAAATATAGCACCGACTGGGCAGTGTGCAGAACATTGACCGCATTTGATACAGGGGCTGTCATCCAAAAGAAGATTTGCAGCTGGAGCAATTTGCGTTCCATCACCCCGTCCGACAAATTCAAGCGCCCATACACCTTGCAGCTGTTGGCAAACCTGTACACAGCGTCCGCATTTTATACATTTTTCTGGATTAAGAATGATAGAAGCAGTACTCTCATCCCGCGGAATATTTTTGTGTCTAATTTCAAAAGGCTGGGTCCGCACCCCATAATCCGCAGCAAGCTTCTGCAGCTCACAAGTTCCGTTTCTTCCACATAATAAACAATCGTCCGGATGCGTTGAAAGTATCAGCTCAATAACAGTTTTTCGTATTGAGTGAAGCTCAGGATCATGAGTGATAATCCCCATTCCCTCAGTAACCTGTGTTGCACATGCCCTGACCATTTTGGGAGAATTCTCCAGTTTCACTACACATATACCGCAGGCAGCCCATGCTGGCAAATCCGGGTGATAACATAATGTCGGAATATTTATATGCATCCGTTTTGCAGCCTGCAGAACATTATAATCCGCAGGTACCTGAACAGGTTGTCCATTAATTTTCATATTTACCATTTCCAACTAATTTCTCCTTAAAGCTTATTAAATAACCTTTGATTATTGCAGGCACTTCTGTATAAACAGCATTACCTAACAAAAACAGCATCAAACTTACAGGTTTCCATACAGACACCGCACTTAATACAGAGATCAGGATCAATTCGGTGTACCTGCCGTCGTTCGCCTATGATAGCCGCTGTCGGGCACTTTCTTGCACAGGCAGTACAACCAATACATTTGTCAGCTAAAATATGATAGGAGATCAGGTCTTTACAGGTTCCTGCAGGACATCGCCTGTCATTAATATGTGCAAGATACTCTTTCTCAAAATATTTAATGGTTGAGAGAATTGGGTTTGGTGCTGTCTGTCCAAGTCCGCAGAGTGATGCTTTTTTCATAGCCGCACCAATCTCTTTCATCTTGGCAAGATCAGATAGTTCCCCTTTCCCCTTTGTAATCTTATCAAGAATATTGTAGAGAGTTCTTCCACCAATTCGGCAGGGAGAACATTTTCCACATGATTCATCAACAGAAAACCCCAAATAGAATTTTGTTACATCGACGATACAGTCATCTTCATCCATGATGATCATACCACCGGATCCCATCATGGAACCAAGGGCGGTTAATGAACCGTAGTCAATGGGGGTATCCAGAAAATCTTTGGTAATAACTCCACCTGAGGGTCCACCAGTCTGAACTGCTTTGAACTCTTTATCATCAGTTATACCCCCGCCAATATCGTAGATAATTTCCCGCAGTGTTGTTCCCATGGGAACTTCCACCAGGCCCGAGTTTCTAATTCTTCCGGTTAGCGCAAATACCTTTGTTCCTTTGGAATCTTCAGTACCGATTTTTGAGAACCACTCTCCTCCCTTGAGAAGGATAACCGGAATATTAGCCCAGGTTTCAACATTGTTGATTACAGTAGGCTGATTCCATAATCCTTTTACTGCTGGAAATGGAGGTCTTGGTCTCGGCATTCCACGCTCACCCTCTATAGAGGCAAGCAGAGCCGTCTCCTCACCACACACAAATGCACCTGCACCAAGTCGGATCTCAATATCAAAGCTGAATTTGCTTCCCAGGATATTTTCTCCCAGAAGACCATATTCACGAGCCTGTTTCATTGCAATCTTCAGTCGGTTGATTGCCAGAGGATACTCAGCCCTGATATAGATATATCCTTTGTCTGCACCGCAGGTATAACCAGCGATTGACATTGCCTCAAGAATTGAGTGGGGATCACCCTCAAGAGTACTTCTGTCCATATACGCGCCGGGGTCTCCCTCGTCAGCGTTACAAACTACATATTTTTGGGCTTCATCAACGTTCTTGGTAAAACTCCATTTTAACCATGTGGGAAATCCTGCTCCTCCTCGTCCACGGAGTTCAGAAGTTTTCAGTTCTGCAATAACGTCATCAGGAGTCATCTCAAACAGTGCTTTTTCCAGGGCCACATACCCGTCACGCACAATATATTCATCAATATTTTCGGGATCTATAACTCCGCAGTTTCTCAAAACTACTCTGAACTGTTTTTGATAAAAGTCAAGATCTTCAAATTTAGCGTTTTTCGTGCTTTTTGTTCTATCATAAAGAATACGTGTTACTTCACGGCCTTTAACAAGGTGCTCAGAAATAATTTCCTCTGCATCATCCGGAGTAACCTCAACGTAGAAGGTCTCCTCAGGTAGAATTTTAACGATAGGACCCTGTTCACAAAAACCAAAACATCCGGTTTTTACAATCTGAATTTCATCACTAATATTGTGTGCTTCTGCGGATGCTTTCAGATTCCGGAATATCTGGTCAGCTTTACTGGATTCACACTCGTTTCCGCCGCAGACAAGTACATAATTCCTATAGGCCATTACATTCCCCCATTCTGGATAATATCAGTTGCTGGCCGATCATAAACATGATCACTCACCATTTTCTGTCTCATTATATGATCATGGACAATTTTTTTTGCTGTTTCCACATCAACCTGACCATAAATTACGTTCGGCATACCCGGAACTACTACTTCCACAGTAGGTTCCACATAGCAGAGACCCATACAACCGGTTTGGGTAACTGCTACATTATCCAAATTCTGTGCATCCAGCTCAGAGATAAATGCATCCAGGCTTTTTTTTGCGCCCGCAGCGATACCGCAAGTGCCCATACCAATAATAATCTGCATGTTTTTGCCGGTGGTGTCTCTCTTTTTCAGATCTCTCTTTTTCTGCTCACGCAGACTCCTTAGACCTTCCAGGGTCATTTTTGCCATTATCGGCCTCCTAAACGGATTTTACTTCTTTCAATTCTTCTTGTTACTGCGGCTCAGACTATTCGCTTAATCCGGCAATTATTCCGGGAAGCTGATCTTTTGTAACTTTTCCAAATACTTCATCACCAATAACTAAAACCGGTGCCAATCCGCAGCAGCCCACACAACGAACACTTTCAATGGAGAATCTTCCATCTTCAGTAGCTTCATTTACTGCTATTCCCAGAAGATTCTGGAGTTCATCAATAATGTTACTACCGCCTTTCAGGTAACAGGCTGTGCCAAGGCATACCTGAATGTTGTGAGTTCCGGGTTTTTCAAGTTTAAAGAAGTGATAAAAAGTGATAACCCCATAGATTTTAGCAAGTGGGACATCTACCATTCCAGCTACTTTATCAGCCGCAGCACGCGGGATAAAGCCGAACTCTTCCTGTACCTTATGTAGAATCATGATCAGATTTCCGGGTTTCTTTTTCCACTCAGCAATAAAATCATTCAGAACAGGAGAAAAACTGATTGTTTCATTCGTAATAGTCATACAACCTCCGAAATCCTTTTTAATTTGATATACTTTACTTAAAAAGAAATATTAAATCAATAAATACTTTTTGCTTATTTAATGTGAACATACTCACATTATTTTTATTTATATAAATTATTATGTAACACTTTGTGTTTATTTGTTACATAATTTTTACCAGGAGCTAATATCAAATTATGCATCAAGATATGATTATCCGAATTACAAAATACGACAGAATCCTGCACAAACTTAGAAGCATCGGACTCGAACGCGTCTTTGCCAACAATATAGGCGATACAGTAGGTGTTACTGCATCTGTTGTGAGAAAAGATTTCTCCCTTCTCAATATTATTGGTCAAAAACGGGGCGGTTACGACATAAACAAGCTTATCACCAGCCTGGACCATATTCTTGGAAAAAACGGATCCCAGAAAGCTGCCGTTGTCGGATACGGAAGAATTGGCGGTGCCCTGCTCCGATACAATGGTTTCGAATCTGATGGTATTGAAATTGTAGCAGGTTTTGACACAAATACAAGGATTTGTGAGAAAAGTGACTGTTCTGTTCCCATCCATGCTATGGAAACCTTACAGGAAGTTATTGAACGTGAACAGATTAAGCTCGCAATCATTGCTGTACCGGAACAAACAGCTACTGATGTCTTTAACCGGCTTCTTGGTGCCGGAGTTCGGGGTTTCCTAAACTTTACACAGGCGGGACTAAAAGCTCCCAAACCGTTTAATGCCCTTAAGAGCAAACCTGGAGAGCATATTGTAGTGCACAGTGTTAATATTGGTCTTGAGTTGGAGCAGATTGTATATAAGTTGAATATGGCTGATAAGCAGCTGCTCAAGTAAAAACAGCCTACTAATCTATAGTAATCTCTGGTAATTAGTTATACTAGTAAGTATCAATATTAGGATTTTGGAGGATTTTATGCGCGGCCCGCTGAATATCCACCCAACACTTCACACTCTCTCTGTTTTCATACTCTCATTGGTGGTTATAGTGATTTCTTCCTGCCAGACATATCCACCGGCCATTCATCTCTCTGACACTCCTCCTAAAAGTATTCCCACAATTTCGGACACCTACCGCTATTACAGTATGTGCGAAGCTGTCTGGTCGAAAAGAAAATCCTGGCGCAGTTCAGGATGGGAACTTGATTACTTCGAACACCCCCAAACCAATACCATGGGCTTGGCAATAGTAGACAACAATACACTGCATCTTGTTTTCCGCGGTACGCAGGCACCAAAAAATACGATCGATAATGATATTAACTGGCAATACAGCCTGAAACCTATTTTCTATCAGAAAGATCCTCATCTTAAAGCTCATAAAGGGATGCAGGAGAAATATAAAGGGATATATGCGGATGTACATCAACGAATAGAAGCTTTCAGCGGATCACAAATTGTGCTGATTGGGCACAGTGCAGGGGGTATGGTTGCCATGTTGGCATACCTCGACCTTTCCAGAAGCTACCCAAATAAGCAATTTACTGTTATAACCTTTGGAATCCCGCGGATATTCAACAGGACGGCTGCCATTGTGCTTGATGATGAAAAAGATAAAATATTCCGATTTGTAACGGAGAAAGATTTCTTTCCGATACTTCCTCCCACTCTGCTGGGTTACAAACATACAGGAACACAGATTCGCCTGGGAGAAGTTTCTCTCATACCCTACTCCACGGATGCGCATTATCCGGGTTACCGTGTTGAACTTACCCGTCTACTTAGAGAGTCGGGAGTTGATCCCGATTCACTTGGGTATTAGCAGCACCTGTGGTTAAAATCATAAGAACTGGGAGGTGATCTGAATACCCCTCACCGGATCTAACATCCCAACTTACCGGCTCACCGGATGCATTTAACAGCCAAGGATGTACAAAAGGGGTAAACGATACAAACTCAAGCCCCACACCATCAAAAGCAGCTGCCGAAACCATAAGATGATCAAGAGTAGACCACTCATTCCTATAGAAGTAGCTTCCTTCTGAAACAAACATCTCTCCACTATCAAGCCAGGGATCATACAGCACTCCCAATTCATCTGACACCTTCTCAGTTAATCCGGTAACTCTGAGCGATAATGGTGCAGCAACAGAAGCCGTTTGCGGCATTAACGCAGTTAGGTACAACTCCCCTGCCCGTTCATACTCATTTGCATTTTCATTCAGATCTCCAGCACAAATAATCAGCATTCCCGGGTTTTCCACGGAATTTCTGGATACAATTCGCCTGATTATATTAGCTGATGCAATTCTGGCCGGTTCCGTGATGTTCGCTCCTCCAATTCTGGATTTCCAGTGATTATTCAGGACAATCACTGGCTCGCCTCCAATAAGAATCTCCACTTCAAGTACTGGGCGCAGGGAATAACCTATAATCCCCGTTATTCCTGAACCATGAACCCTTATCCGTGTTATGGGATACCTGCTGATAATTCCCGTCTGGATAGCTGAACCGGCAGTATCTGTTACTGCAGAATAATTAAAGCCGTACTGTTTCAAATTCCATTTCAAAAGATCACCCACAACTCCTACATGCTCTACTTCCTGCAGACAAATAATATCAGGCATAGGATCTATAAGTTCGGTTATTACCCTTCCTACTGCTGACAAGCGTGTATGATATCGGGATGTATCCCATTCCCCCTCTCCCGGATCAAACTCCCGATACTCGGTTCCATCATCAATTCCATCAAAGAGATTTTCAACATTCCAACTCATAATGATAATATCACTTTTGTCACTACGCTCATTCACACCCTGCAGAACACAGCCAGGAGTGCATGCAGTCAGAAATATCAGTATGACACTACCAGCCAACCCCGCTATCCCAATTTTATTTCTTGTTAATTTCTCATATTTAGTCTTCTTCATACTTACAATAACTGCCAAATTTACATAAAATATTCAAATATTAGAGAAAAAATAATAATAAGAGGATTAATAATGAACAGATCTATCATCTCTACAAAATCAGCACCTGCAGCCGTTGGACCCTACTCCCAGGCAGTTAAAACCGGAAATCTGGTATTCTGCTCAGGCCAGGTTCCATTAGTTCCGGGAACCAAATCTCTGGCAGACGGTGGAATTGAAGGGCAAACACGACAATGTCTTTTAAACCTTTCATCGGTACTTGAAGCAGCTGGTGCTACGTTGCAAAGTGCTGTCAAGCTCCAGATATTTATCACCGATATGAAGGATTTTCCAAAAGTTAACGCCGTGTACAGCGAATTTTTTGAAGGAGATTTCCCTGCCCGATTCTGTGTCGAAGTTTCAGCCCTGCCCTTAGGTGCCCTCGTAGAAATCGATGCCATAGGCATCTGCGACTAACAAGTTTACAATCACAAAACTTAGCCACGTGGAGTATTATACTTACTCAACTTTGCAAATTGCAGTATTATTGATGATTAATTATCAATAATACTGCTGAAGTCAATTTATTACATAAATTGACTAAAACTCCCAAGAATAAAAAGTAAACTTTTTATTCCACCCCACCTAACACCGTGGAGTTTGCCCAACAAACTCCTTAGAATAAAAAAAGTACCCTTTTTTTATTCAACTTTTCACAATCTGGTAAGTAAAATAGAGTATAGCAAGCACATCTTCATATTCCATCAATACTGGTGCATTGGTGCGGGCCATAATTGAATCTTTAATATTTTGTCCGATAGAATCCGAGACACCCTCATCCAGAACATTTCGGCAAAAGTCAATAATTGGAGTAAAGTCATCTTCTTTAAACCATTTGATCAAATCCTGATGAGATGCAAGAAAACCCGGATGATCACGAGTTTCATCAAGGAAATCACGTACACCAGCACCCTTCTGCCCATTACTTAACTGAAAGAGATGGGAAAGTTCCGGATTGTAATGCCTAAACTCAGCATTAAGTGAATAAATCCCCTGCCGAAAACTTTGAGTTTTATCTGCCCATCGTACGGAAAACAGATCAAGAAGATATGCGCCATCTTTATCCATGTTATTTAATGCTATAAAATAGTTCAAAATGCAGCGGGCTCCACTCTCTTCAGCAAATAATTCTCGTATACGATCAAGAGAAGCGGTATGTCCTATTCTTCCCAGTGATTTAGCTGCAGAAGTGCGTATGAGAGCCTCTTCACTATCAAGCAGAATCAGCAGAAGTTTTTCTGTCTCTTTTCCCGGAAATGCTCCCAATGCAAAAACGGAGGACTCCCGAGTATAAGACCCCTCATCTGCAGCATCTTTTAACAGCAGGGGAAGTAACGAAGGCCTGGGATGATAGAAAAGTCCTCGTATTAACTCAGCTTTTTCTGATGAGAATGGTGAGAGCAGCATGCGTTTAATTTCACTGGTAGCAACATCATTATTATTGCTGCCAATCGAAAGGAGAACTGTCTTTTTACGTACAGGATCTTCTATCTTCTGCAGCCTGTTAATATTCAGGTAAGCTCTCAACCCATAGATAGAGAGTAGTATTGATGCAGCATCTTTCCCTGACAGGCTTTCACTATCTTTTAAAC
Organism: uncultured Spirochaetales bacterium; assembly: GCA_964567895.1. GTDB lineage: Bacteria > Spirochaetota > Spirochaetia > JABMQR01 > JABMQR01 > JABMQR01. The sequence goes on from CAZMOX010000029.1 coordinate 15,497, forward strand.
GCAGGGTAATAATAAAAGAGGTCAGACTCAGTCCAGCAGCAAATGAAAAGGTCCAGGAGTATTGATTTAAAAGCTCTCCGGCATTAAGCGGGCCAAAATCAATCAACCGCCCCCCTACAATTCCTAAGATGAGAGAGATAATTGCTATAATAAATTGCACCATTGAACTGAAACCCACAGCCTCTTTCTCCGGCATACGCTTTATAATAAGCCGGCTAATGAGCATATTATTGATATTGATCATGAATATCACGAAAAATCCCAAAATATAAAAGATTATTACCGGGAGAGTTTCCGGAGCTATAGCCCAGCAAAGTATCAGAACTGTCACTGCGAGTGATCCAAAAACCATAAGTGATTTACTGCCAACCTTATCCGCAAAAGTTCTGATGAACATAGCAGAGAGTATGGCTGCAAGAGTTATTCCCATTGAGTAGAGAAAGATCCCGCTGGTGGAGAGACCTGTCCTGTTTCTAAGAAATGGAATAGTGAGCCCTACCATTACTGAAATTGCAGTGAACAACCATTGAAGAATCAGTACACGTCGAATCTTTTTAGAACGGAACGCATCACGCAGCTGAATCAGCATGCCTCGTCCCTTCTGATACTCTATAGTTTCCCGACAGGGGATTTTACGTATTATGATGGCTGCCAACGTATTCACAAAGACTCCGAGCATCTGCAATCCTACTATACCTGCTGCCCCGGAAAAACGTTCTACAGCTGTTACCAGAAAACTAACAGCCTTTGAAAGTATAGCAGACAGCTGAAAACCAACATTTATTTTCCCGACCACTTCTCCTTGATTATTATTCGTTGTAATCATGCGAAGGACCGGCTTAAACATTACCACTCCGACCGTACGCACAATGGAAAATATGGTATAGACCAGGAGTATCAGGTAGACGGCCGGCTGTCCCTGAAGAAAATAGAGAAAAAGATAGCCAAGGCACACCAACCCGCGGAGCAGCCATGCCATGGATTGTACTTTTATGAGATTCTTTCCTGCAAGCAGTTTGGGAAGCAGGGGAAGGACAATTCCCGATAGAAAAAGTGCTGAAGAGATATACCCCAATTGCACATTGGTTGCACCATACATAATTGCAAGAAGGTAGACAGGTGTATCACCCAGAAAACTAAATCCCATTCCGTTAAATGCCTGAAACTGGGCAAGATATTTACAGCCGACTGTTTTCTCTTCATCTGTCAGAAAACGTGTTTTCTTCATGCGCAACAGTGTAAGCCTGAGTTTAAATGATTACAATAAGTTTTTTCTTATTTTAATCTAATTAGGTTGATTAGAGGCCGAGTTCTTCCCGTGTGACAACAATTTTAGAGATCATGCCATACTCAACCGCTTCCTCAGCATCAAGCCAGCAGTCACGATCGGTATCAATTCCAACCTGCTCTATGGGTTTCCCAGTCTCTTCACTGATCAGTTTGTTGATCTTTATGCGAAGTTTCTCAATTTGTCGGGCATGAATTTCAATCTCGGTTGCAACACCACGTATTCCGCTTAACGGCTGGTGTATCAGATAATTCGAATTCGGAAGTCCTATTCTACGCTCTCTGGGAGCCGCCAGGAGAATCAGGGCACCGGCACTTGCAACAAGTCCCATACCAATTGTATAGACATCGGGTTTTACAAACCGGATCATATCAAAAATAGCATATCCTGCATCGGCATCACCGCCTGGAGAGTTGATTAGTACCTTAATGACACCTTCACCCTCTGCTTCCAAGAGCAGCAGCTGCTTAACAACTTTTTCAGCCAGCTCTTTATTTATTTCTCCGGAAATCATCACCGTGCGTGTTTCCAGCATTTTTTGCATTAATGGATCTGGTTCCTGTTGCTTTTTCTCTTTAGTATCTTCTTCTGCCATATATTTCATAGATAACTTCTCCCGATAACTGTTAATCACACAGGTCATTAGAAAGTATACTGAGAGAGCAATAAAAAGGCAATCATTTTCACAAGGTATGCATACCAGGTATACATACCCCACTATGCATACAGCAACTAAATAGTTACAATGCGGGCATGAAAAAATGTGCTTCAATATCAATAATCGGCAGACCATCTGCCGGAAAATCCACCCTGCTTAATGCTATTTGCGGGTACAAAGTTTCAATTACTGCTCCCAGCCCCCAAACAACCAGGAACTCTATCCGGGGAATTTATACAGGGGATAAGGGTCAGTTAATATTTATAGATACCCCGGGTTATCATATATCTGAGAAATCATTTAATATGCGGCTGAAGAATATTACCGTATCCACTCTAGGAGATGCTGACATCCTGCTCTATGTGGTTGATACCCTTAGAAAACCTGGAGAAGAGGAGCGGGAAATCGCGGAACTGGTTGCTTCCGGAAATCAGTCGGTGGTAGTTGCTCTGAACAAAATCGATCAAAAACGAGCTCATCCAGGACTTATGCAGCTCGCTATGGAAAAATTAATCCCCCAGGCAAAATTTGTTGAAGTTTCAGCTCTGCAGAATAAGGGAATTGATCAATTAAAAAACACCCTTTTTGACCTTGCGCCCGAGGGAGAGCAGCTCTACCCCGATGATTTTTATACCGATCAGCCTCCGGAATTCAGAATTTCCGAAATCATCAGAGAGAAAGCGGTAAACAGAGCAAAAGATGAACTCCCTCATGCAATATATGTAGAGATTATTGATCTGGAAATTGATAAAGAGAAAAATATGCTCTGGATAAGGGCTTTTATTAACGTTGAGAGAGAATCACAGAAAGGTTTAGTGGTAGGAAAAGCTGGAGTTGGAATTGCAGCAATTCGAAAAGAGGCGCAAAAAGATATCGCGAAACTGTTTCCTTACAAAATTCATCTTGATATACGGGTTAAAGCACAGGGAAAATGGCGTAAAAAAGATCAGGTTCTAAAAAAAATACTATATTGAGCTAATATTGAGAATTCTTTGAATTTTCAATATTAGCTTTTGAAGTTTGCAAAACAAACTTTTGAGACATTTTTTAGAAGAAGCAGCTTAATTTTCTTAAATTCCTACCCATTGGGTAAGAAAGAACCCGCCAAAAGCCAGTAGCATGGCAAGAAGCAGCATTAATTTTGCTGCTCTTTTTCTGATTATCATTCTATCCAGAACTTTCCGATACTTGATTTTCTGAGTCTCCCTTTGATTTTCAAAGAAACTAATCAATCGTTTATCCCCATTACTGCTGATAATGGGACTAATCGCGATAACAGTTAACATTATTGCTGGAATATATAAAAATATTGCATAGGTTTTAATGGCAATTCCCAGAACCAGTATGGCTGCAGTTGATAAGACGGTAGTGAATATCGCTACTGCAAGACCTAATAGAATTGATTTAATTAACATTTTAAACAGACTTCCTAGTATTAATTATACTGAGAAAATTAT
>CAZMOX010000029.1:18999-22951 GCA_964567895.1 uncultured Spirochaetales bacterium
ACTATTTTCTCTTTACCGCACGTAAGAATAAAACCTGCAAGCCTCGGCCCCTTCTCCTTACCTATTAATACTTTATAGGCCGTAGTGAAAAAGTTTGAAGGCTCTACATCATTATCATGTGCAATCCGGTAGATAACTTCAGCCATACCCTTCTCATCATATTTATCCAGGTTTTCAACTTCAGCAGCAAGATCGGTCACACACGCCATCATTGAGGCATTAAGGTCTTGCAGTTCATCATCCTCAGTCTGTAATGAGAACTGAAAATCCTCTGGAGCATACTGCCTTACCCAATTCCATGCACACTGGCAGCGTACCCGGAGCCTTGCAAGCTGAGACTCTTTTACATCAGGAAACGCTGCGATAACCGCATCAATATTTCCGTTATGCACCTGCAGCATATTGCAGAGATGACGCAGCGGAGCCTGATAGGATATCTCTTCAGGAATCTCATTTACCTGAGAAAGTTCATAAATCCGTGATTCTTTTGCCTTTTTCTTCTCATTTATCTGCTGTATGCCGTAATATATACGTTCACACTTATCGTAATCTTCAAATATCTTCAGAACATCAAGGTCAAAGGAGATAGCAAACTCGGAGTTTGGACGAGTTCCCACAAAGAGATAGCGGACAATTTCCGGGGGATATATCTCCAGAACATCATAGAGACTGACTACTTCACCGGACGAGGAAGATATCTTCCCGCCCTTTCCTTTAATCCTGACAAAGTCATACTGAAAAGTTACCGGAGGAGTCCCGCCAAAGACGGTTACGGTATTTTTTGCGGTATCAAAAGAGCCGCCTTCCGAGTGGTGATCTTTTCCTGCCGGTTCAAAATCGACATCTTCTTTTGCCCAGCGCATCGGCCAGTCAATTCGCCAGGGAAGCTTAACTGCAGCTGTTTCACGAAGGTCTACCGTTTCTTCTTTCCCGGTCTCTTCACATCGATAGGTTACACCCCATTCACCATCCCATCCGAGTACAGTGGTAGTATCTTTGTTGGTAAAATTGCTGAATACCGATACTGGCCACCAATTTTCGGCCAGTGGTGTTGTGCGGTGCTCATCAAGCATTGCCCGTAGTTCTTCCTTATGTTCCAATGCGGTACGTATGCTCTGCGCATATTCAGAATTCCGGTAATGTTTTGCCTGATAGATATATTCAGGATTCACACCTACTGCAGGAAGAATAGCTTCAACTGCCAGCTCATTTCTTCTTGCATAGTTTTCACTCTCCCCGGTGGTATCCGGAACAAGGGTAATAGGTTGACGAAGATAGGTGGTAAGAAGCTCCTGCTCAGGCATATTTTTCGGTACTTTTCGAAATACATCATACTCGTCCCAGGAAAAAATGAAGCGGGATTTCTTTCCCTTATCGCGAAGGGCACGTGCAACCAGTTCCACGGAGATAATCTCACGGAAATTCCCGATATGTACAGTTCCCGAAGGGGTTACCCCGGAAGCACAGGTATAGTGATCTTTTTCGCCTTTTTCACGAATTATTTTATCTGCATTAATATCAGCCCAGTGAACTGATATTGGTCTTTTTTGGTCCCTATTTTTTGTCTTTTCACTCATAATGGATGGATTATACTTACTGTATAAGAATTATGCAACGGCGAAAGAGAATGCCGTTATCTGTTTCCCCGGAAAGAAGCTGCATTTGCAAAAATGCTTAAAATCAGCTATACTCATCGATAATACTGAACGACAGATTCACAGGAGATCACTTGATGGAATACAGGAATTATGGCAAAACCGGTACAAAGACAGCAGCAATAGGATTCGGGGGCATGCGTTTTGAAGATCCGATGGATACAGATAAATCCGCAGCAACCGTTTATCGGGCATTTGAGAAAGGTATCACCTACTTTGATACCGCCCCAGGCTACTGTCAGGATCAATCCGAGATAATTACCGGTACCGCCATAAAAGAGATGCAGAAGACCGGCAACCCATTCACTGTCTCCACGAAATCAAGTCGTCCTGATGGATCTGATGTACGTAAACAGCTGGAACAATCTCTGAAACGCCTGAATGTAGATGCCATCGATTACTATCATTGTTGGTATATCCTTACCATGAAAGATTGGGAAGGGCGTAAAAAACGTGGTGCCGTGGCTGAGATCATGAAAGCTAAAGAAGAAGGTCTGATTAAACATGCTGCTTTTTCCACACACTTGCAAGGAACCGACATCCGTAAGGTAATCGAAGAGGGCTACTTTGAGGGAGTTACTCTGGGTTATTCAGTCATCAATTCACCATTCCGTCAGGATGGCATTAACGCTGCCGTTGAGAACGGTATGGGAGTGGTAGTAATGAACCCCCTTGGCGGAGGATTGATTCCGGGAAATGAAGATGCATTTAACTTTCTCAAAGCACATCCCGAACAGAATATGCTTGAAGCAGCCCTGCACTACCTTCTCAGTGATCAGAGAATAGCTGTCTCACTTGTCGGATTTAGAAATGATAATGATGTTGATACCGCAATTGATGCAGTCAACAGCTTAGTTCCCTATACAAAAGATGATACTTCCCGGATAGAATCTCTGGTGGCGGCTGAATTCAATAGTTTCTGCACATCCTGCAAATATTGCGATGTCTGCCCGGAAGATATTCCGGTATGGGCACTTATGGAGACGCATAACCACTTTCGTTTGAAAAACGGTGAGAAGATCGAAGAACGCCTGAAATGGCATTGGGCTACCGATATGAAAGCATTGGAACGCTGCACCAGTTGCCGAAAATGTGAGAGAGCCTGTACCCAGCATCTACCAATTCTGGAACGGTTTGAGGAATTGAAAGCTGGAATTGCCGTTCAGGAAGCTGAACGTTTAAAGGCTGACGCAAAATAATATTACTGCTTCTGCCCGTACATCTGGTTTTACTGTCTTTCCCGCGTCTGACGATCACGAAAACCCTGCATTAGTTTTTGGAAACGTTCGTTTGCATAGGGAAAAAAGATCTTATATGACTCACAGAAGTGGTTGAAACGCTTATCCTGGGGATCACGGATACGATCTTTAATACATCCACCATGACAGAATGCCAGCCATTCACACTTTAGACACTTTGGAGCCAAATTAGCTTTCATATTACCAAACAACCGCTGCCGACGTGAGTTCAGCAGATCCTCTGGATCATCTTTCATCAAATTACCGAGATGCCAGGCATCTTCCACAAAGAAATCGCACGAGTAAATGTCACCAGTATGCTCGACAACCAGATAATTCCCGCAAGTTCTCTGGGCAGAGCACTCAGGAGGGTTCATACCCATATAGATATGAGAGAATGTATCAAAGAGGCGTACCGATATCGTGGCATATCCATCAACAAAATCAGCCTCCCAGAGATCGAAAATCTTACAGAGAAAATTGCCATAGGCCTCTGCCGATAAAGAAAAGGGAGCAGATTCCCGCGGATTGTCCGGGTTAGTCTCCACACAAGGTATGAATTGAAGATAGTCAAACCCGAGTCCTTTAAGGTAGTTGTAGATCTCCTCAGGATACTGTGCTGAATAATCATTTATAACAGTTAAGGCATTCACCTGAACTTTTTTTTCAAGCAGCATACGGGCAGTTTTTTCCACTTTTGCGTGGGATCCCTGTCCTCCGGCCATAAACCGGTAATGATCATGGACATGCTCCGGCCCATCGATAGAGAGCCCTACGAGAAAATTGTACTTAATAAAAAAATCAGCCCACTCCTCTGTGATAAGGATTCCATTTGTCTGGATACTGTTGCTGACCGATTCCCCTTTCCCATATTGCTGCTGATAGGCAATCGCTTTCTTATAGAAATCGAGCCCCATAAGGGTCGGTTCCCCGCCCTGCCAGCCGAATCCGAATTCATTGACCTGTCCGGAGAGACTCTTCCTCATCATAGTCTCCAGCACTTCATCGCTCATCCTGCGAATTACCGCAGCTTTATCTTGCTCAACATACTTCGGCTTC
>CAZMOX010000030.1:0-2268 GCA_964567895.1 uncultured Spirochaetales bacterium
AAGAACGCTCAGTTTACTGCGCATCCAACCTTCAATTACCTGCCCGACCTCATCCCGATTTGTCTCATGCAGAGTTTCGTGCCGTGATCCATCAAAGAGCTTCAGCGTCACATCCTGAAGCTCAAGATCCTTATATGACTGATGGACTTTGCGAACCCCTTTACCAAATCCTCCCACAGGATCCATTGCGCCGCTCACCAGTAGTATCGGTGTATCTTTCTGCATCTTTGCCAGCTCAGTGGTTTTATTTATAAACCCTAAACCGGTAAGCATATCCTCAAAGAATTTTGAGGTACAGATAAAGCCACAGTAGGGATCGGAAACATATGCATCAACCTGTTTTGTGTCCCTGCTAAGCCAATCAAATTTTGTTCTGTTCGGCTCAAAAGATTTACCATACGATCCAAATGACATCTGATCAAGTTTTTGGTTCCGGCTTTTTGGTCCCTGTTTTTTCACAGCTCTTTTGGCAATAATCTTTCCAATTTTTCCTACGATTCCGGGATTTGCTGCAGTTCCCGATAATACTACTGCATCATAGATGCCGGGATGGGTAATCATTAGTGTTTGGGCAAAAAGGGCGCCCATACTATGCCCGAATAGCACAGTGGGTTTTCCGGGTTCTTTTGTTTTGATTATTTCAGTTAGTTCGAACACATCCTCAACGGCTCTGAACCATCCATCCTCATCGGCAAAGTATCCAAGTTCTTTTTCGTCCCCGGCTGTTTTCCCATGCCCCCGGAGATCCACCGCATAGACTGAATAACCCATTTTGTTGAGAAATTTAGCAAAATACTCATACCGTGCAGCATGTTCGGCCATACCATGCACTATTTGTACTACAGCCTTGGTTTCGGCTCTGGGAATCCAGGAAAGATAGTGGATTTCTTTTCCATCTGTTGCGGTAAAGGTATTATTTCTTGCCATTGGTTTTTCCTTATTGTATTGTAGGTTTAAATAACACAATAATACCCTCTCTCACTGGATACCGCAAGGATCAGTTTTTCTTATTCCACATAAATTGATACATTAACATGATCATCTTTATCATCTGCATCAATATCAACAAGCGGGCCATCCATTAATTCATCAATATTGGAAAGAATGTTGTTAAGATCAATGCCCTGCTCTTTCATCTGGGACTTTGCCTCGCGGGGAACCAGCTTTTCTGCTATCTTAGCCAGTCTGAGGGGGATCCTGATATTGGCTTTATCCTTCCCTGTCTCAGTATCAGTGATTTTAATCCGCAGCTTTTTCCCTTTAAGAGAAGGTTTTACACCCGAAAGCTGCTCTTCGACCTTGTCCTCACTCTCACTATCGCCGCCGCCAATGGCTTTCATAAGTTCTGCACCCTCTTCGGCAGTTACTTTACCCTCTTCAATCATTTTCAGTATTCTCATATATTCTTCGTTCATTTGTCGCTCCTATTTTCCCTTTTTTCCCGCCCATTCGGAAATTAGTCTTCTTCACCATCACCCTTAAGAAGTTTTGTCGCTTCACCAACACTCAGCTCACCCTTATCCAGGCGATCCAGAATCTCCCTTCTCTTGTCCGGTGCAACTCCGCGATCAATCGCATATCCCAGTTTTCCAATTACACTATCGAGCATACCGCGAACCGTCGGATATGAAACGCCAAGTGCTTTCTCCATCTCCTTGATCGAACCACGGGACTGGACAAACATCTCCACAAATTCAAGATCCTCCCGGGATAATGAAAATAATTTCGATTCGGGAGGAGAGAAATCTCCCTCTATTTTTGTTCTGCAGGATGGGCAGGCCAGAACCTTTACCCGAAGTTCCGATCCGCAAACCGGACAGTCATGCAGCTGCTTCTTTTTCATCTTGTGCTCCTGATTTCATAAGGGATTCTCTTATTCCCATAAGGAATTCTCTGCTCATTGGTAATTACAGCGGCATATTTGCGATATTGATTCTCAAACCGATTTCCCAATTTGAATTGGATTTCCCGCAAAATACTTATAACCAACAGTTTAAAACAAGCAGAGACCTGTCCACCGGATTCCCGGCACATTCTATATTCCCAGGTATTTTGGTACTGTCGATACAGTTCTGTTTCTCTTTTTCTTAATTCCAATGTTTCTCTATCTATTGCCATACAACCCTCCAAAAAAGAGGACCGCGCGCGATCCCGGCATAGGATCTTAAGAACATTATTCTTTGTTCTGTATAGACAATATACAACGACATATTCACCAAGTCAAGCATTATTATTAATTTTATTAATTTTTTTATGTTTTTTATTAAT
>CAZMOX010000030.1:2368-22368 GCA_964567895.1 uncultured Spirochaetales bacterium
AGGTGAGTAATCTCACTCCCCCACCACGCAGTTGCCCAGCAACTCTCCTGACTCCCCCGCCATGCAGTTGCAAAGCAACTGCTGAGGCAAGTAACCTTGCCAATTGACATAAAGAACCGGTTTAGCTACAATTTAAAAGAATGAATGCACCAGGTTTGATTGACCTCAGCAAAAATGAAACACTCTTTGTCATCTCTGACATTCATGGAAAAGCAGATCCACTCCGCATGGCCTTTGGAAAATTCTCCCGAAAAAAAGAATTTCATATCCTGATTGCCGGAGATTTAATGGTACGAAATTCGTCGAAAGCCGCCTCGTTGCTGCAAAAACAAAAAAATCATATAACTGCCGTTCGGGGAAACTGCGACAGCAGTATCGATCAGGATCTGGCGGGTTTACCCCTGCCGCTTGTGCAAAATATTATCTGGAAAGAACGTACACTGCTCATGACCCACGGTCATACACTTTCACAGGGAAGAGTCCCGCTGCTTCCTTCAGGAAGTATTTTAATAACCGGACACACCCACTACCCCGCGCTCTCTATGGATAATGAGAGTGGAATCATATTACTGAATCCCGGATCCATCGCATCACCCAGACAAGGATCAAAAGCATCCTATGCGGTAATAACAAAAACCGGCATCTCGGTAATCTCATTATTCAGCGGAAAAAAGCTGCTGTCGTTGACACTTCCTCCTCCATGATCTCGCAGTTGCAAAGCAACTGCCAAGGCCGGTATACCGGCTCACCTTCCCTGAAATGATACAAACCAGACCCACCAACAGACTCGGCATGCTCTTATTGCAATATCAACTTCAGGCTGATACACTTCTGGTACAAGTACAAGTATAATAACACTGTGTTAAGGACACCTGATTCAATGCGTAAAATTTTACCAAAAAAGCTCCTGCTGCTAATACCCCTGTTCATAGGAATCCTTCAAACAACACCTGCAGTTGAGATTACTAAATTCTGGCTGATAGAGGAAGATACCGGTAACGTTGCGACCATGCAAAAGCTGACTCTTCCCGAATATACCTATAATGAGCAGCTGGATTTGCTGTTTGAGATTAGTGATGCAAAGCTCGCAAGCAATACCGGGGATATAAGCTGGGTAATAAGCTTTTACACAAACGGAAAACTGGAGACCCGGCTGGAGGAGCAGTTTTATACACCTGAATTTGCGGGTGAAAGCTTCGGTCACTGGAGAGTCCTCTCTATACCCATACCTGAAGTTCCCGGTGTGCAAAGTATAAAAATCACCATAACCGATCACATTTCCGGACTGGAAAAGAGTGCTTCATCAACCTATTTTGTCAAAAATCCAAATGGGACAGCTCCATTTCAAAAAACCCCAGCCGATGCGAACCTGAAAAGTATCCTGACCGGATTCGGACTTGAGGATGTAGAGGTAGTAGAGACCCGCAACAACATCCTCGTAGAATATAACTGTGGTACACATATTGATTATGACACACTACTATGTCAGTTTATTGTGATAACGATTCAAAGTGCATTTGCCAATCCTGATGCAGAATATATTGTGATAATCACGAAAGCCAGAAACATCCCTGTGGTGAGAACCTGGGCTGCCACCAAAGAGATCCTCGATTTTGCGAATGAAAAAGTTACATTCAGCACCTTCTACAACGAATCCATTCATGCTGACTTCTCAGTATACAAAGGAGCTATACTCCCAATCACCGGCGGGAACCCTATGGAACCCATTGAATTACCGTCGGATATTGAAGCCGCAGCTGAGGGAAATCTACTGATATTTGAAACCTTTGATACAAATGACAGCGGATGGTTTACCAACGAAGAAGTCACCGTAAGTGACGGTACATACCGAATGCACCCCGCCAACACAGGCCGGCTCTCTTTTATGCTCTATGAAATACCAGATGGTGAAATCACCGTACACACACGACAACAGGAAGGAAATAGTGACGCCGGATACGGTCTCTTGTTTCGTGTCAGCGATAATACCAACTTCTACTACTTCCTGATTGCAGAACTCGGCTATTTCAGCTTTGGGTATGCCATTGATAATGAATACATAGCCATTATACCCTGGACAGAGACCGCTGCCATCAAGCAGGATGAGGAGAGTACTAATATCCTGAAAGTTAACATGCTGGGAGATACTATTCGTGGATCAATAAATGGGGAAGAGGTATTTTCAACCCATGATACTACCTTCCGCAATGGCGGTCTGGGATTCCTGACATCCTCTAATATATCAATCAGCTACGACAATCTTGAAGTCTGGCTGGAATCGATACCCGGGGAGAATCGAAGTGAGTAAAAAACGGCTCCTGAAACTTCCCCTACTCCTACTGGCACTCATCTCTTTTGCACCCCTTATGGCAGCACCGGGCACCTTTGGCGACAACAACATTCAGGGCGTCGTAAATCCTGCCTCCGTCCCTCAAACCATTACCTGGACTATTGAGACCGCCTTCCTGGCAGAAATCAGCAGGACACAGGATGATGGATATTTAATTGACAGACAATACACGAACATTCAGGACATAACTGATTACATATCCCGTGAGTTCCTATTGCCGATCCCGGAGGCAGGAGAGCTAAGCTATCATATTGATGGGAAAATTGGTGCAGAACCGGAAATTCTTATCCCTGTTCAAATATTCAGCAAAGCTGGAGCTGCGCAAATCTCGGTGTATCAGCACTCACAAGGTTCCTTGCAAGCTGTATGGCTGCCGGGTTTTGTCACTTTCACGGTAACATTCACCCCTGAGGATGGAAAGTTGCCGGCGGGATATACACTACCACCAGCCGGGAACGGAAGAGTACTGGAATCCGGCATACAGAGTTTACAACTCCCGGCTGTGCAGAAGCAGTTTGATGAAGCGTATGCAGATTTTATTGCCAGCCGGGATCAATGGGCAGATTTTTTTAATGCAAATCTTCAATCACGTCAAACAAAACGCATTACCGAATATCCGGGTATTTCAGGTACTAACGCAGCAGAAAAAACTGTGTCATGGATTGGCATTAAATTTAACGGGGCTGATATTCAGCAGCTCTCATCAACCCTGGACAAACTTACGGTTCAGATTAGCGTGCCGTACCTGGCATCCGATGTAAACAGGCTCTTAAACTGGGGATCCCTGCTTATAGACAAATCCGGATCTTTTCAGGCGGTACTATCAGGAACCGCAGAGACAGCAGAATCTCTCAGCACCATGTTGACCTATTATGCCTACAATACGCAGACAGGTGAAATGACTGATTTCAACTTCGAGAAAAACCGTATGCTTATCAGCGAACTGCTACAATTTTAAAATCTGAAACGAAGCTGGTGGGAAAGAATAGAATCAACTCCTCCCTATGTATAATCCATCGTCAAATACCGATAAGGAGGTTCGTCCTCTTCAATCTCAGGAAATCGCCCGGGAGCCTCGTAGAATCTATTATCTGCAGCATCATCATTCACCATACTCACCTCACCGGTAAGTACTGGTCCTTTGCCCTCTTCAGCATAGAACCGATGATAAATTCCCGGCATAAGTGTCAGGCTCTCACCAGGACTTAACGTAATCATACCCCCAGCTGGAATCGTTTTCTCAATTCCATCAACCTGAATTTTAACCGGATCCGTAGAAAGCTCTTCATCCGCCGTGCTTCCATAGAGTTGAAAACAGAGATTCCCGCCGCCCCTGTTGATAATATCTTCCATTTTATTCCAGTGGAAATGAAGCGGGATCTCCTGTTTTTCCTGAACTACCATTATCTTCTCAGCATACGGTTTCCCATACAAATTTTCACCACCATTTCGAATGGTTACTAAAACAAGTCCCTGTTTCAGAAACTCTCCACTACCAAAATCCGTGATATCCCAGCCCAGTCCTGCAGAGACTATCTCATTGATAGAGTCCTTGTTCTTAACCCAATCATTTTTCGTCCAGGAAGCCCAGGGAGGAAGCAGAAACTGTCTCCGTGCCATAAAGCGCTCGGCGCCCCTGATTATTTTATTAATTTCACTTCTTTTCATCTCTCTATCCCCTTTATGCTGCACACAACAAACAAGAATCCTAAGCTTTAAGTTGTACAAAGTACAAGTATACCATTTGAAAACCAACCGGGTAAAGAAGATTTCCCCGGGAATACTTTGAAAACGTTTCTTCATGGTACATCTTCATTCCTTTTTTTTGGATAAAAAGTTTTTGCATAAATAAGACATTTTTCTTATTCAGGATCGGAATGCAATTACCGAACTTTTATTTTTATGGTCACACCTTTTCATTTTGATGAATTACATCAACTTATATTATTATATTACATATACTTACAAAATTTTATACCAAGAATCACATGATATGACTACAATAATTTATTTTGCTTTTCTATCTATACAAATATAATTTTATATGTATAATTATTGAATATTCGTCAATTTTTATGTATATTTATACAAGAAGAAGGTTGTTATGATACAAGCAGGCATTATCGGAGCATCCGGATATACCGGACAGGAACTCTACAGAATACTCTCTGCACATCCGGAAGTAGCGATTAAAGTTATAACATCCCGCACCTATGCCGGACAGCCGCTTGGAAGTGTATACGGAAATCTCTACCGTACCGGCTCTAGTAATGGCTCTAGTAATGGTCAGGCAAAAGGCGGAGCGGCTGTATTCAGCAACGTCTCCATACAGGAAGCAGCCGGGGAGTGCGATGTACTGTTTCTCGCCCTTCCCCACGGACTTGCATCCCACCAGGTAACCCCTGAACTACTCAAAAAAACATATATAATTGACTTGGGAGCCGATTACCGGCTGAAATCCAGAGACATCTATGAAACCTGGTATAAAACAGAACATGGATCACCGGAATTACTGCCTGAAGCAGTATACGGCTTATGTGAATGGTTCAGACAAGAGATTAAGCACGCAAAAATCGTGGCTAATCCCGGGTGCTATACCACCTGTTCAATCCTCACTCTGGCTCCATTGGTACAGGCAGGAGTTATCGATCCCGCATCTATCATAATTGATGCAAAGTCAGGAGTATCAGGAGCCGGACGAGCCGCAAAAACAGGATCATTATACGCAGAAAGCAGTGAATCGGTAAAAGCATATAGCGTTGCATCACACCGGCATACACCGGAAATCGAAGAACAACTCTCTATCTTATCCGGTACAGATGTCACCATCAGCTTTACCCCGCACCTTATCCCCATGAACAGAGGCATCCTGATTACCGCGTATGCATCACCTAAACCCGGAGTTACCGGACAGGATATAGCCGATGCATATCAGACAGCATACAAGGATGAGTACTTTATCAGACTTCTGCCTGATGGAGTGTTCCCGGAAACGCGCTGGGTAAAAGGATCCAACTTTTGTGATATTGGATTTCTGCTGGATACCAGAACAAACCGACTGATAATGGGTGGAGCAATCGATAATCTGGTAAAAGGGGCCTCAGGACAGGCTGTCCAGAACATGAATATTATGTTTGGTCTAAAAGAACAGACAGGAATTGATTCACTTCCCATATTTCCTGCATAATAACAGTATAACCTGATTCGCGAATCATGGATTTGCAGGTTTAAAATAGAAAGGAACAGTACATGAAATTATTAGACAGCGGCCTCAGTGCCGTACAAGGATACAAAACTGCAGGTATACATGCCGGCATAAAAAAAGCTAAAAAAGATCTCGCACTGATCGTCAGCGATATACCCGCGGCTGCAGCAGGTGTCTTTACCATAAACAAGGTTCAGGCCGCACCGGTAACCTATGACAAAGCGGTTATAAGTGCCGGAAAACCCGTACGCGCTATCGTGGTGAACAGCGGGAATGCCAATGCCTGTACCGGAAAAACCGGACTAAAAGATGCAGAAACCATGGCCGCATCCACAGCAAAGGCTCTGGGTCTGGATTTAGGTGCAGAGACTGGTACAGAAGTTCTTGTCTGCTCTACCGGGGTAATCGGTGTACCCCTACCCATGAAAATTGTTGAGAGCGGCATACTGATGGCTGCCGAAAAACTCTCATCAACCCGGAAATCAGCAGTTAATGCGGCTGAGGCCATACTGACGACCGACACCTTTAAAAAAGAGATAGCAGTTGAAATAACTATTGGAGGGAAACCAGTGGTACTGGCCGGAATAGCAAAAGGATCCGGAATGATTCACCCGAATATGGCTACCCTGCTTTCATTTATCATAACCGATGCAAATATTAAAGCGGAAACCCTGCAGGGACTGCTCGGAAAATCAATCAGCTCAACCTACAACATGATCTCTGTAGATGGAGATACCAGCACAAACGATACCGTGCTGACCTTGGCAAACGGAGCCTCCAACACCCCTCTTATAGAAAAAGGGACGGAGGAGAACGCAACAGATGAGTACACAAAATTTGCCGGGGCATTTGACTATGTGCATGCCTATCTTGCAAAACAAATTGTACGCGATGGAGAAGGTGCCAGTAAATTTATCGAAGCGCACATATCAGGCGCAGCAAATGAAAATGATGCAAAACTTCTGGCAAAATCAATTATCACTTCAAACCTGGTTAAAACAGCCATGTTCGGCGAAGATGCAAATTGGGGAAGAATTATTTGTGCAATGGGTTACTCCGGTGCGCAGTTCAATCCGGATACTGTCGATCTGACAATAGCAAGCAACCAGGGAAGAATCCTCCTGCTTCAACAGGGCGCACCCGTACCCTTTGACGAAAACATTGCCCTTGCCATATTGAAAGAACATGATATTGTGATAACAGCAATACTTCAGGACGGGAGTGCTAAAGCGACAGCCTGGGGCTGCGACCTGAGTTATGATTATGTAAAGATTAATGGAAAGTACAGAACATAACCCGGTTGGAGAGGAGATACACATGGATAAATATATTGGAAAAGCCAAAGTACTGATCGAGGCCCTGCCCTATATAAAACGATTTTCCGGAAAAGTGGTCGTTATAAAATACGGCGGCAGCGCCATGGACAATGAGTACATGAAGGATCTGGTAATTCAGGACATCGTATTGATGAAACTTGTCGGTATGAAACCCGTTATCGTGCATGGCGGAGGAAAAGCGATCTCCAAGATGATGACAAGGCTGGGAAAAGAGACCCGGTTTGTAGATGGATTGCGGGTAACCGATGCAGAAACAGCTGAGATAGTGGAAATGGTTCTCTCCGGGAATATCAACAAAC
The DNA here is from genome assembly GCA_964567895.1 of uncultured Spirochaetales bacterium. Classification (GTDB taxonomy): domain Bacteria; phylum Spirochaetota; class Spirochaetia; order JABMQR01; family JABMQR01; genus JABMQR01. The sequence continues at coordinate 9,560 of CAZMOX010000030.1, forward strand.
AGATTGTTCAGGCCATTCAGAATCACGGCATGAAAGCTGTGGGAATAAACGGCAAAGACGCCAATACACTCACCGCGGTAAAAACGACAGTAAGGGGAAAAGATATCGGGTTTGTCGGTACTATCACAAAAACCGATCCTGCACTCGTGCTTTCACTTATAGAAAATGATTTTATCCCGGTAATCGCTCCGATTGGAACCGATGCACAGGGAAATACCTATAATATTAATGCTGATTTTGCCGCTTCTGCAATTGCCGGTGCGTTAAGTGCCCAAAAACTGGTTTTTCTTACTGATGTTGAGGGGATTTTGAAAGATATGAATGATCCTGATTCAATAATCCGGAGACTCACTGCTGCAGAAGCTGAAAACTATATTGCGGACGGCACCATATCCGGCGGAATGATCCCAAAAACTACCTGTTGTATTGATGGAATACAGAAGGGTGTTGATAGTGTCCATATCCTTGATGGAAGAACAGAACACAGTATGCTGCTGGAAATATTTACCAACAATGGCATCGGCACTATGATAACGCATTAAACTTAGCAGATAAAAAGAGAGACTAACATGAAAACATATGATGAATTACTGAATACCGGAAAATCTCACATGATGAACACCTACGCCCAGCTGCCTATAGTGCTTACCGGGGGAAGCGGCAGCCGTGTGCAGGACAGCAACGGCAAAACCTACCTCGATTTCGTGGCCGGTATTGCAGTTAATGCATTGGGGTATGGAAACGAAACCCTAAAAACCGCCCTTAAAGCCGTTATTGACTCAGGCCTCACCCACTGCTCCAACCTCTACTGGAATGAGCATGCCATTACAGCAGCCGCTCTACTTGCAGAACTTAGCGGTCTTGATCGGGTATTTTTCTGCAACAGCGGAGCTGAAGCAAATGAAGCTGCCATGAAACTTGCCCGAAAATACGGGTTCCTGCATAAAGGTCCGGGAGCCGGAAAAATTATCTCCATGAAGCAATCCTTTCACGGCCGTACCTATGCAGCAATAACTGCTACCGGTCAGCCAAAATATCACAAAGGTTTTGCTCCCCTAATGCCGGATATTGAGTTTGCTGAATTCAACAACTCTGCCAGTGTAGAGGCTCTTATTGATGATAAGACTTGTGCAGTAATTCTGGAACCTGTCCAGGGAGAAGGCGGAATCCATCCGGCAGACCCGCAATTTCTCAAAGATGTTCGAAAGCTTTGTGATACATACGATGCCCTCCTTATATTTGATGAAGTTCAGTGCGGGATGGGAAGATGCGGCAAACCCTTTGCCTACCAGCTCTCCGGAGTAACTCCGGATGCGGTAAGTCTGGCAAAAGGGCTGGGTGCCGGCCTGCCCATCGGCGCCCTGGTTGCATCCGAGAAAGCTGCCTCAGCTTTTACGCCCGGAGATCACGCCTCCACTTTTGGTGGAAATCTCCTGTCAACAGCCGCGGCATCAGTTGTTCTTACCAGCTTAAAAGATGGAACACTGCCTTCAAATGCTGAAAAACGCGGAACACAACTCACCACAGGACTCACAGAACTCCAGCAGGAATTTCCCGGCCTGATCACCGATATTCGCGGCATTGGGTTGATGCAGGGTATCGAGCTTTCAGAATTAGCTGCACCTGTTATAGCTCTCTGTCTCAAAAAAGGATTGCTGCTAGTATCTGCAGGAACCCATATTATCCGGTTTGTACCTCCTTTAACGGTAACTGCGAATGAGATCAGCGAGATGCTTGCTATCCTGAAATCGACTATTTCTGAAATGAAAAAAACCTGATTCTCAAACGAACGAGAGAAGCGGAACCAACAAGTTGGTTCCATTTCCGAGTGAGAGCCAGAGGACGCAAGGATCCATACACCGCCCCTTGGGGCGGAATGGGACCACTTGTGGCCCCGGATCTAGGGCTTGCCCTGGGGTATGATACCTTTCATCCAGGGTAAAATTGCAATAGAGTGCACCACATGCTATTATGCATATATAAAAACTAATATTCAGGGGGATAAAAATGGGCAGACCTATTACTATGTTCACAGGACAATGGGCAGATTTAACTTTTGAGGATGCCTGTAGAAAAATCAGTACTTTGGGGTATGAAGGGGTTGAGATAGCCTGCTGGGGTGATCATATGGACGTCCGCAAAGCAGTTGAGGATCCTTCATATGCTGCGGGAAGAAAAGCAATTCTGAATAAATATGGGCTCGAGTGTTATGCTCTGGGCGCACACCTTGCCGGCCAGTGCGTAGGTGACTTTTGGGAACCCCGAATTAACACTTTTGCACCGACAGAACTCGCTGGTAATCCGGACGCCATCCGTACATGGGCTATTGAGGAGATGAAATATACTGCAAGAGCAGCCGAGGCTATGGGCTGTAAGATTGTGACCGGATTTATGGGATCACCAATCTGGAAATACTTCTACTCGTTTCCGCCCACCACAAAAAAAATGATCGATGACGGCTATGTTTTGATAAAAAAACTCTGGGATCCCATTCTTGAAGTATTTGATATTGCGGGAGTGAAATTTGCCCTGGAGGTTCATCCTTCAGAAATTGCCTACGACTACTACACCACAAAGCGTTTGTTCGAAATTTTTGAAAACAGAGCTGCACTTGGTATCAATTTCGATCCTTCGCATCTCATCTGGCAGGGTTTACAGCCGGAACTCCTGATCCGGGATTTTCCTGACAGGATTTACCACGTGCACATTAAGGATGCTGCAGTAACTTTGGATGGACGATCCGGGATTCTTGGATCTCATCTTGAATTTGGCAATCTGAACCGCGGTTGGAATTTCCGCTCTCCCGGACATGGAGATGTAAATTTTGAGGCTATTATTCGTGAACTCAACGCTATTGGATATGAAGGTCCTCTCTCGGTAGAGTGGGAGGATAATGGGATGGATAGAGATTATGGGGCTAAGGATGCTCTGGAATTTGTTCAGTCGATTAATTTCTCTCCTTCTCCTATTGAATTTGACAAGTCAATGGAGAATTAGATTGTTATTCGGGTTTTTATTCGAGTTTATCTCCAAACATCAGTGAACTGAGAACAAGAATCCCATTCATAATAGAATCATCATTAAAGTCGAACGTATTTGAGTGTATCGGGGCACAATCGTCCCCGGTACCAAGCCAAAACATGCATCCGGGGACTCTGTCAAGGTAAAAAGCAAAATCCTCAGCTCCCATGGTATGGGTTTTTGCCGGGATAAATGCTCCTTCTCCAAGCACTTTGTTCACTGCCTGATGCAGAATCTCTGTCTGGTCAGGATCATTAATCACCGGTATATGATACTTTCTGTCATACTCCAAAGTGTATTCAACATTACAGGTCTCTGCCGATTTACGCAGCTCATCACGTATTGACGCCTCAATTGCATCACCCGTTGATGTATCAATATAGCGGGTAGTTCCCTGCACAACTGCTTCGGAGGGAATCACATTTGAATTCATCCCGCCCTGAACAGCACAAACTGATATTACAGCCCCTGATTCTTCCTTATATCGTGTATGAAGATTCTGCAGCCGCAGCACGGTATCCGCTGCAGGAATCAGTGGGTTAAGACCGTTCTCCGGAGTTGCCCCATGGGTTCCTTTTCCCCTAAAAACAACCTTAAATGAGTCAGCTGCTGCAAACATGATACCGCTTTTACACGAGACCGCACCAGTAGGCACGCCTGGCCAATTGTGAAAACCATAGACAGCCGATAATCCATCACACACACCCTTCTGTACCAGCTCCGCCCCCATACAGGCAACCTCTTCTCCTGGTTGGAATATAAACCGAATTGTGTTTGGAAGAAATTTACGGAAGGCCTGGGCAGCCATTGCTGTTCCCATAAGAATACTCATATGCCCATCATGCCCACAAGCATGCATTTTCCCGGAATGTGTAGACTGATAAGGTTTCCCGGAAGTTTCATAAAGAGGGAGAGCATCCATATCTGCTCTGAATCCAATTACTTTACCCGGGTCTCCACCTGGTATCTCAAAAACCAGATCTGTTTTAATTTTCGGCTGCCAGTAGAGCGGATTCAGGGTATCCGCCTGAAGCTTAAGCATCTCACGAGTTTTAAACTCTTCGCCTGCCAACTCAGGAATGGTATGTAATTCATGTCTTAATTCTCTGATTTTCGGTAATATTTCAACAATATAGGTACTTAGTTGTTCTCTTGTAAGCATTCTTTACTCCAACTCATTTTTATTTTACAGTTTCGAGAAGCAAGGATCTTCCCTGTTTCCCGACCTTGTTTACCACGCCGATTTTTCTGAGGAACCATGAAAGTTTTGCTGCCTGACCTGGTGTAATCCCAGCACAGGATATCAAGTCCTTATGAGTAAAACGCTCCGGGAGGGTCACAGGTAACAATAATTTATACGATTCTTTTCCTTCAAAGATTATAGTATCCAGAACCTCCAGAAGTGTGCGCCCAAGTATACTGATTCCTTTCCTCCGCCAGCTCCCTGCTCCATCATCAGCCCGCTCTTCCAGAACTCTCACCATCACAATTTCTAAAATAAAATTTGCATGGAGAACTATTTCAGGGATTCGCATCAATTCTACTCCGGCAACTGCCGGCACTCCTCTTGCGGGTGATTTCCGTTCCCTGAGAATTGTTTTCTGATCCTTGTTATACAATCGAATTGTTTTCTCTGCACTGATAGGGTACACCAATCTTACACGATGATTTGGAAGCAGTTTTCCCAATTTTATCTTGATATTGGAGAAGTTCCCGGTTTGTATCTCTATTAACTCCAATGGAGTGATAACATCGATTATATATCCATCGACTGCCTGTTCAGTCATACCGTGAGTTTGCTCTGCATATATCTGCTTGAGAGATTCATGTAATGCTGTTTCCCGCAGCTGCCCAATCATAATAATAATAACATATCATGATTTCCTCATTGAATCTATTCTCCCTCTTTGGTGATTATAATTACTTCTGATAATATTGAACTTTCCCGGCTTTCCCTCTATGCTTCTGCTATATTCAGGAGGAGTTTGTATGCGCATAACCGGCGGTCTCTACCATGGAAGAAGAGTTGTCTGTCCCCCGGGGATAATCCGCCCCGCAATGGATAGAATGCGGGAATCTCTTTTTTCCATCCTGGGAAACCTTGATGAATACTCATTTCTTGACCTGTTTTCAGGATCAGGACTTGTCGGAATTGAAGCAGCTTCCCGCGGAGCAGACCCCGTACATCTGGTTGAAATGGATTATGGAAAGCGGAAAACTATAGTGCAAAATATTAGTTTTGTAGAGTCTGACATACAATTATTTCTCCAGAAAGCTCAGAAATTCATTAAATCTCCAAAAAAATCCTATGATATTGTCTATGCAGACCCTCCTTTCCCCATGGCCGGGAAACAGCCGTTTACCGAAGCGGTCAGTAAATCCGGCATAGTAAAAGATACCGGTATATTTATCATTCACTATCCTTCTGAAGAGAAGTGGGAGGAAAAAATAGGGCTGTTCACCTGTTACGACAAACGAACCTACGGCCGTTCGATTCTTCGATTTTTTCGTTACACTGATAAACCTGAGGTGATTCTCAAACGAGCGAGAGAATAACATCAATCCATATTTACATTCACTGAATCAATTGTTACTATCCACCTATTATGAATATTATTGGACAGTTATTAGAAATTGCGGGTAGTCTTGGTTTATTCCTGTTTGGAATGAAAATTATGAGCGAAGGAATTCAGAAAGCTGCAGGAAACAGGATGAAAGCTATCCTGCGGTTTATGACGGGAAACCGATTTGCTGCAGTGTTTACCGGCGTGGCAATTACCGCAATTATTCAATCCTCATCAGCAACAACCGTTATGATTGTAAGTTTTGTTAATGCCGGATTAATGAATCTGACTCAATCTATAGGGGTAATTCTTGGTGCAAATATTGGTACTACAGTTACCGGTTGGCTTGTAGCACTATTGGGATTCAAGATTAAGGTTTCGGCCCTCGCCATCCCTGCAATCGGCATCGGATTTCCTTTCCTTTTTGTAAAAAAACTAAAACACAAAGATATCGGAGAAGTTCTTATCGGATTCGGTCTCCTCTTTCTGGGATTAAGTTTCCTGAAAGACTCTGTTCCTGATATCGCCCAAAACCCTGAAGCTCTCCAATTTCTGACACGGTTCAGCAGTGGCAGCATCGGCTCCACTCTGATTTTCCTGTTAGTAGGAACTCTGTTAACCTTCATTGTTCAGTCATCATCAGCAGCAATGGCAATAACTTTAACCATGGCTTATCAAGGATGGATCACCTATCCCACCGCCGCTGCATTGGTGCTGGGCCAGAATATCGGAACTACTATTACCGCCTACCTTGCCTCAATCGGCACCAGCACAACAGCAAGACAGGCATCCAGAGCACATATCCTTTTCAACGTTATAGGTTCTCTTTGGGTGGTTATTCTCTTTAATCCATTTCTGAGGCTTGTAGATTATATTGTTCCCGGTGATGTATATGGAATAAACAGCTCTTCTTTGCTGCCTGCTCACCTTGCTATGTATCATACCGTATTCAATACTATAAACACTGTGTTATTCATGCCGTTTATCTCGGTTTTTGCTAAACTCATTGAGAAATTGGTTAAACCGAAAGTATCTGATGGAGAGGAAGAACTCTACACTTTCACCTATATTTCATCTGCCCTGCAGGATACACCGGAACTCTATTTGATTACTATTCAGGATGAAATCTTCAAAATGGCTGTACTTATATCAAATATGTTTTCCAGATTTTCGGTAGTTTTCAAGAATCCGGATAAAAATCTGGGATCTGAAGTTAAAAAACTGAAAAAACTGGAGGAGATATCGGATCAGATGCAGCACGAACTATCAACTTTTATGGCTGAGCTCGTAAAAGACAGCTTGAATCCCATAAGTGCCGGAAATGTTAGTGCGCAAGCCAGGATTATAAACGAGCTGGAAAGTGTCGCCGACAGCTGTTTCAGTCTAATTCTATTAACTGAAAGAAAATATAATAACGATATTTTGTTCCCGAAAGAGGCGAAGGATGAGTTTAATCAATATATTGAAAAGGTTCAGCAATATATCGATTTTATCAAGGATCATCTCAATAGTCACATTAGCTCCAGTGAACTCAATAAAGCTTTTGAGTATGAAAATATCATTAATACTTGCCGCAACAATACAAGAGAAAGAGTACAGATGCGTCTGAGTAAAGGATCAAATGTCACCGCAGAACTTATGCTGCTTGATTTTGCACGCCACCTTGAACACATAGGTGACTATAATATAAACATTGCTGAAGCCCTGGTAAGTATCAATTAGTAATGCAGTCGTCTTCCGGACGGCTGTTTTTTATGTCCGTACAGAAGATCCCGGTCGGAAAAAAACAACTCTCTCCCCCCACAATTTTACTAAAGCAGCATCGACAGCATCCCTTTTCTTCTGAACAGCCAGGGCCTGAACCTTGTTCTCTTCAAGAACCTTGTTCAGCATAAGATTACCGGTTGTTCCCGTGGAAGTTCTTGTACGTATTATGGCATCAGGGTTTCCCGCAACTACAGCTCCCAGGTCTGTTCCCACCAATTTATAAGCATCCCGAAAGCTCTTACCGGAAAGTACTGCTTCAATAGCCTGATCAGTTGCAAATATTTCAGGGGTAAATGCTTTTCTCAGCTTCTCCGGATGAACCTCCAGCTGCTCAAAACAGACCCGCATAATCTCTATTGAATTATACGCAGTATAGGCTGCCGAGAGAAAGGCTCCTTTTGTATCCTGAAAGTCTCTGTTATATCCTGAAGGCAATGATCTTATAATATTTTTAATCTGAATAGAACATGCTGAAACTTGTGCTGAACGGGATCGGATCAGTTCAAAGACATCCGGATTCTTTTTTTGCGGCATTATGCTGGATCCTGTACACAACTCTTTCGGCAGGCTGAAATAGCCAAACTCCGGCATAGAGTAGAGTATCAGATCCTGAGCAATTTTACTGAGCGTCAAACAGATATAATCCAGACCATCGGTTACCATGGCCTCAAATTTTCCTCGTGAATTGTTTGCATACAGAACATTGTTCTGCACTTTTTTAAAACCGAGAAGATCTGCGGTCATTTCTCTGTTTAGAGGAAGCGGCACCCCATAGCTTGCTGCTGAACCTAAAGGAGATTGATCAATCATCTCCAGTAGGGAAAACAGGTGTTTTGTCTCATCACTCAACTCTTCAGCATAGGCACCGGCCCAAAGTCCGATTGAAGAAGGCATGGCAATCTGCATATGCGTGCGGCCGGGCATTGGGATCATTGCATGAGTAACGGCAAATTCTGCAGCAGCATCTACCAGTTTCACCGCAGATTCAATACAGGAAAAAAGAAAATCCCGCATCCAGACCCTAAGTGCCGTCTGAATTTGATCATTTCTACTCCGTCCGGTATGTATTTTCTTACCCGCCTCACCGCATGTTTCTGTTAAGTAGTGCTCAATAGCCGTATGACAGTCTTCATTTTCACGTGTTATTGCGAAGGTTCCACTATTGGCCTTTTTAATAATATCAGCAAGTCCTGCCAACAGGCTCTCTTTTTCTGCAGTTTCAAGAATCCCGATAGATTCCAGCATCTCTGCATGAGCCGCACTTGCTGCACAGTCTGAGGTCACCAAATTCTGATCCAGTTCCCAATCATTCCCCACGGTAAACTCTTCTATCAGGGAATGTACGGCGTACCCTTTATCCCATAATTTTGCCATTAAACTAAACTCCATATTTCTCATTCATTTAATCACAATAATACTTTTTCTTACTAAATATATATTGTATACACCAATTAGCCAGAAGTTTTTGATAGAGAGTAATAACATATATTTACGTATTTACCATAAAAAACTTCAAAAGTCAATTTTTCAAAATTGACTCATTCTACAGTTACACTTTTTGCCAGATTACGCGGCTGATCAACATCTCTACCCAGCTTTATGGCACAATAATAGGCAAAAAGCTGTGTCGGCAGAACCATAAGAAAAGGATACATGATCTCTTCCGTATGGGGAATATAGATAACATCATCTGCAATATGGGCAATTTCAGTATCTCCCTCCACAGCCACGGCAATCAATTTACCTTTTCTGGCTTTTACCTCTTTCATATTTGTAATTACTTTATCTCGAAGCTGATCATCCGGTACAAGGAAAAAACTTGGTGTGTTCTCGTTGATAAGTGCAATTGGTCCGTGTTTGATCTCTGCTGCACTATACCCTTCAGCATGGATGTATGAGATCTCTTTGAGCTTCAGAGCCCCCTCCATTGCAACAGGATAGTTCAACCCCCTGCCGAGAAACAAGAAATTCTCATACCTATAATATTTTTCTGCAAGAGCCTCAATATGTGCTGTTTGTGTAAGTATACTTGAAATCTGTTCCGGGAGCAGCTCAAGAGCATGGATTATTTTCAGTCCATCCTCAATAGAAAGATGTCTCATTCTTGCAAGACTCAAAGCCAGTACATACATTACCGCCAGCTGTGAGGTGAATGCTTTTGTTGAGGCTACTGCAATTTCAGGCCCTGAGTGCAGATAGACTCCGCCGTCAGATTCTCTGGCTATCGTAGATCCTATCACATTACATAACCCGAGCACCTTACCGCCTTTTCTCTGCACCTCTCGCATTGCATAGAGGGTATCAGCTGTTTCTCCGGATTGTGAAACCACAAAATAGAGAGAATCATGCTCTACAACAGGATTTTTATATCTAATTTCAGAAGAGAGTTCTGCATGAGCAGGAATTCTGGCCAGTTTTTCAATTAAATAAGCTCCTATCATTCCTGCATGATACGAAGTACCTGCAGCCATTATTATTACTCTTTTAACACCAAGGAGTTCCTGCGGAAGCATATTAAGTCCACCCAAATGACCAGTTGCCGAATCTTTATTCAATCGACCCTGGAAAGCCCGCATGATTGAGTCAACTTGTTCATGGATCTCCTTCTGCATGAAATGTTTAAATCCTCTTTTCTCAATCTGCTCCAATTCCCAGCTGATCTGCTCAACCTGCTTTTGAATTATCGTATCATTAATATCAAAAGTTCGATAACCATCTTTTGTAATTGATACAAGTTCACCATCATTTAAGTAGACAGCATCCTTGGTATAAGCAAGGATCGCCGTAACATCTGAAGCAAGAAACATCTCATGTTCCCCAATTCCCAAAACCAGAGGAGACCCGTTTCGTGCTCCCACAATCTTTCCAGGCTCATTCTTGTGAATTACGGCAATTCCGTAGGTACCTTTAAGCAAGGGAAGAACTTCCCGCACGGCATCCTCCAGATTCCCTTTGTATGCAGCTTCTATCATAAAGGCAATTACTTCAGTATCTGTTTCACTCTGGAATATTTGGCCTGCCGATTCAAACTCTTTTTTTAATTCAACATAATTCTCAATAATTCCATTATGAACCAGAACAACATCCCCTGATAAGCTGGTGTGGGGATGAGCATTACGATCAGTCGCCTCTCCATGTGTGGCCCAACGGGTATGCCCTATACCGAAATCTCCAAGAGTTCTCTTTCCAACCAGCTCATTGAGCTCCCGTATTTTTCCTCTCTTTTTTAGCAGTACAAATTCATTTCCTGTTCCTACACATATTCCGGCTGAATCATACCCTCGATATTCAAGTCGTTTCAGCCCCTCAAGCAGCACTACAGACGCAGGCCGGTTACCACAGTATCCAACTATTCCGCACATCTCTATATCCCCCAGCTTACTAAAAACGTATACCAATATTTCGCTTTCGTATTGACTCTCTTATTGACTTTCATTATCACAGAAACAATTTAATAATGCAATGATACCGTAATGACCAGCTGTTTTCGACAGAATGTTTATAGCAAAAACTATTATTTTTGCTTTTTTTGAATTTTTTTTACCTATTTCACAGTAATTACTTATAGAGACACATGAAACAATTCCAACACACAAATTCAAGGAAATTATATGAAAAATCATATCCAGCATCGAGAGACAACACTTCTTGTTCACTCATTTCCACTCAGTATCGCAGCAATATTTCTCATGCTATCATGCAGCTGCACTCCCCTTAGCGGATATCGGGAACTGATGAATACCGATATCCATCCACCTATAATTCTTGGAGCCGAAACTGCGTCAGACGACTGTTTCATTTTTGAATTTTCAGAACAAATAATACCAGTACAAAACAGCTTCAAATTTTTCCCTCCCACCGGTATTGAAAGAGTCGCTATTTCTTCGATTAGTGAATCCAGTGACCAAAAAGAACTTCTTTATATCTATACAGAGACCAGCATTCCCCCCGGCTCCCGCTGTATGGTTGAGGGAGAGGTTAAGGATCCTTCCGGAAACACCCTGTTTTTCTCAGCTGCGGTATATGGATGGAATGATTCTATCCCCGATCTAGTTATCAATGAATTCACAACCCAGGGATCATCTGCACACCCCGACCGGGTAGAATTGTTTGCTTTAAGTACCGGAAATACCGCAGGGATCACTTTCTTTGACGGGGTAAATTCTGATAGAAATCAGCGGGTTATTCTCCCTCCTATAGAGATACAAAAAGGTGAATTTATTGTTATTCATTGTGGAAAAGAGACCGAATTCTCTCTGTCAGAAACTCTCTCAACCTCTGAATCCCTGTCAAAATTTGCATCTGATTCAGCATGGGATGTGTGGATAGAGTCTGGAGAAGGGTTGTCCGGAAATAATGGAATTATTAGTCTCTACACCTCTCCACAGGGGAGTTTAATTGATGCTGTTCTCTACAGCAACCGAAATTCCGGCTCAGATACCAACTACAAAGGATTTGGCAGCAGGGCTTTACTCAACAGAGTGGTAGTTTTGGCTGATCAGGAAGGATGGGAACCTTCAGATTTTGATATTATCCCGGAAGATGGAATAAATCCGGACAACTCAACGGCTACCCGCTCTATGTGCCGTATAAGTCCTGATACTGATACAGATTCACGAGGTGACTGGTATATTGTGCCTACAAGCAAATCAACATTTGGTGAAATAAATTTTGCAGGAGTATATACTCCCTCTGAATAGGAGTGCCGGGGCAGCCCATTTTTTTAATCAAAGACTGCCATAGTGTATATGGCAGTCTTTGACAATCTCTTATGTGATAATTTCAATTGTATATATTAAAGATATTCAGCAATTAACCCCTCAATCATCTGTCTGGAACCAGCTCCAACCTTCTGATTAACGACTTCGCCGTCTTTAAAAACAAGAAGAGAAGGAATACTAATAATATTATATTTCTGTGCTATTTCCCCATGCTCATCAACGTTAAGTTTTCCTACTTTAACCTTATCGAAATGAGCTTCCGCAATTTCTGCAACTATCGGATCGACCATTTTACAGGGCATACACCATGCCGCCCCAAAATCCACAAGAACCGGTTTGTCGGATTTTAAAACTTCTTTCTCAAAATTATCAACTGTTAATATAACTTCACTCATATCTCTCTCCTCACTATATCACTAATACTGTTTCTCAGCATTTTCTCACCTGTTCGAATATGAAAACAATATACAGGTAAAAAGGAGAAAAGAAAAGAGGACGAAGCCAATTTCATAAATCACAGAATATAACGAAGTTTTATTCCGATTTTAATAAGAAAGGTTGGCTGGATCCATGTTTACATGGATTTTAAGTTTTTTGATTAATTAATTAACTTGTTGCATTAAAAATAGTTATGAAATAGCAAAAAACGAAACCTGCTGCTGTTGTTCACCATTTTTATAGTACCGGTTGGTAGCGATAGTGAATTTGCATACCGGAGTTCCTTTGGGTGTGGAGA
>CAZMOX010000031.1:0-22238 GCA_964567895.1 uncultured Spirochaetales bacterium
ATTTTTTCATAGAAACCGAGACGCTGATCAACTCCGTGAGTTTCATCAAATATTATCTGGATGCTTTCTATTGTTCTATTATTCCAGATACTCCTGATAATATCATTATGAAATCGCATGATTAAAAGATTCTGCATGAACTCTTTTCCCAGATAATGATCAATCCGATATATTTCTTTGTCGGAAAACGCTTGAGACAGAACTTCGTTATAGCGTTGGGCACTCCCGGAATCAAATCCAAACGGTTTTTCAACTACAATTTTCTTTGAGACTGAACAGGTTATATGTGAATCGATGATGTTAATCTGTTTTATGGCTTCCTCGTATAAGGAGGGCTGAAGGGCAATGTAGTATAAGAGTTCAATTTTTGTCTCACAATCGATGACATCCTCAATTTTTTGTTCTAACTTTTCGATTCCTTTAGGATCCGCCATATCATACTGTACATACTCGAGATGTTTCAGGAAATCTTGATCACCCATTATATCTATTTTACTTAAGAATGTTTTGCGGTCCGGATATCGCCTGCCGAGGGCTATTACCGTAAAGTCATACCCTTTTTTCAGCAGGTTGTGATATGCGGGGTAGAGTTTTTTTTGTGCGAGATCACCAGTCCCGCCGAATTGTACAATTATCTGTTTCATAGTTTCTTCCTATCTTTTATTATCCTAACCTGGTCAAAATATTTTATAAAAAATGAGCAGGGCAGTGTCTCCGGTGGTTCATTATGCATAAGCCGGGTTAATGCTTCCTGTTTGGATTTACCAAAAAACAAGAGGTAAATCTCGGCTTTTCCGGAAAGTTTACGGAAACCGGTATATGTTACTGTCACCCGTGCCGGCGGTTGTTTAGGTGCGTCAGTAATGTGGGCGGTAATTGTGGTCATGGTGTTGGCTAAGGATGGGTATGAACCGGGAAACAGGGATGCGAAGTGCCCATCTTCGCCAATTCCAGCAAATAAAATATCAAATTTTGACAAAAGTACATCGTTTTCCAAGGTTAATGTTTTAAACTGATCTGTTCTGATTCGGCCTGAGTCTATCAGATCTCTCATTCCTGCATTCAGTAAGGTGTCGTAATTTTTTTCTCCTGTTAATCTCTCGTCAATAAGCTGAATGCTTAGTTGAGCCAGCTCGGAATCTTCAAGCATTGCGATGCCGGTTATAACTCCCGATACACTTTGGCCTCCGGGAAGACCTATAAAAAGAGTTTTTCCCGCGGAAATATAGAGAAGTTCACGAAGTCGGGATTTTACAAATTCAGGGAATTCTGTTTCCCTCTCCTGTTTTAGAATAGTAATAGGTATATCCTCCGAATCTCAGATATATGACTTTTAATCTACTAACATCTCTTGAATAATTGATTTTACTTGTTTAATTTCATTAATGAATATTTCATCATCACCATTCTGATGCATTTTTATAAATTCTTCAGACCAACTTTCTCTTGGTTTCTTTTCTATTGGCCGTATTAAAATCTCTTTATTGTGAACTTCCAATTCAACTTTTTCTTCTATATTGAGTTGTTGTAGAATACTTTTGGGAATTCTAATTCCACGAGAATTTCCTATTTTTACTACTGAAACTTGCATTCCTCACCTCTATTTATAATTACATCCGACAATACCTAACGCAGCCAATGTGCCGAAGGCCACGCAGCGAATGCGGAGCGCATATACCCCTTGTTATCTGCTTTGGATCAGCGTTTCTGACCGTACAACGGAGTTAGGCCTGGAAAATTTTCATGATTGTATGCTCCAATCTTCGATTTTCAACCCTTTAACTCTCTCAAATTCCTTAACATTGTTAGTTACAAATATGAATTCTTTATTTAAAGCTTGTGCTGCTAATAACATGTCGATGGAACCGATGATTTTTCCTTGTTTTCTTAGATCGGTTTTTAACCGACCATAATCTATAGCATCTGCGTCATCAAAATTTAAAATATTGAAAATTGATAAAAATTTAAGTAATGCAATCCTGTTTCTCTCGATTTTCTGACTGTTTTCAACACCAAACTCTAATTCAGCTACAGTAAGTGAAGATATAAAGATGCCATCAGAAATCTTTTCTTTTAGGTTCTTTAATACAATTTCAGGCCTTTTTTTAATCGCGAAAATACAAATATTTGTATCTAATAAATACATTAAAAACTTTCCCTCTTTTGATTCTCCTCTTGTTCCCTTCCTGCAGCCAGAAAATCATCAGAGAATTCGTTTATACCTTCAATAAATATTTCCCAAGTTTTTTCATGTGGAAATAACAAAACAGCGTCACCGTGCTTCTGGATAAAAACTTCATTTCCTTTGAATTGATACTCTTTTGGTAAACGAACTGCTTGAGATCTACCATTCTGGAATATTTTTGCTGTTTGCATATAATCACCTCTATATCAAATATATACCTTGATATATACCTTGTCAAACATTACTTTATATAAATTATTCTTGATCTTCTCAGCCCATCGGTCGGAGGTTCGGGCATCTTCCTTTTCGTACGGGAAAGCCAACTGTTGATGTGTGCAAAAAAAAGCCGGGGAAAACCCCGGCTCGGAAAATTGGTTGAGTGCGGAAGCTCTAAAATCAAAAGACAAGATATTCTCAACGAGAATACTGTTTCATTCTTGTAATACTTTCAATTCTACAACAACTTTATCTTAAAATAACACATTCCACCCAAATCGTCAATAATAACATAATCAAAAAATATGTAATAATAAAAACTTGAAAACTTTACTACAGAAATAATAATGGTTTAGGACTTATTAGTGTTTGTTTCTGACACATTATTACTTTTTGCTAGAAAAAAACTTAAGTTTCGTATACACTAAAAGATATAAGTATTGTTCAGAACAATTTCCAAGTTTTGAGATTGCCTTATTCAAGCTGAAAATTCGGGGAAGGAATGCCAAAAATAATTGATCATGATAAACGAAAGGAAGAAATACTCTATACTGCTCTGCAGGTCTTTTCCCATGAGGGTTATAAGGATTCCAATCTCTCTTTAATTGCGCATGAATGTGGTATTTCACGACCAACTATCTATCAGTATTTTCGTGATAAGGAAGAGATCTATTATTATGCCGTAAAACTATTTACGGGTAAAATGTTTATTAGATATGCGGAAATTGCCTGGGATGATTCTAAAAGTGTGGTAAATCGACTTAAACGTATATGCCGAGACATTATTCAGACTGCTGCAAAGAACAGGGATGCACTCACTTCTCTTGTCGATGTTATGATTCAGCTGAAAAAGGAAGGTAAGAATTTCTCGGATATTATCATGCGCAGGACTGCAAAACTGATAATTCTGTTTAAACGGCTGCTAAGTATTGGAGTTCATTCGGATAAGCTGATAGAACACTCTGTTAATGAGGTTAGTGCACATCTTTTACATCTTCTTGAGTCTTTTTGCTTTCAGATGGCCTTTCTTGAATCGTATGATCCTGAAGCCTCTATTAAACTTATCAATATATATATAGAGAGCCTGAAAGTTAAAAAAGGTTAAATAAATCATGAAAAGAGATCGAATACTAATCGTAGAGGATGAACCCGCAATTGCTGATGCAATATTTGATGGTCTTCAGGATGAAGGATTTGTTCCTGAAAAAGTTGGGTCTGGGGAAGGTGCATTAGACATTCTGGATAGCATGCAGATAGATTTGGTTCTGCTTGATATTCGTCTGCCCGGGATGGACGGATATGAAACATGCAGACAGATTCGGTTGAAAGGGTTACATTTACCGGTTATTTTTGTATCAGCTCGTGATGAAGTTTTAGATCGGGTTGTAGGGCTTGAGGTTGGTGCGGATGATTATCTCGTTAAACCATTTAGTTTTCGGGAACTTTTTTCCCGTATAAAGGCTCAACTTCGTCGTGCTTATGGTGAATTTTCAACAGGAAATGATCAAAATTCCCGTGAAAATAGAGAAAATATTGTTTTTGGTTCTATTGCCGTAGATGTCAAAGGAATGCGGGCAAGGAAGAATGGAACAGATCTTTTTCTCACGCCTATAGAGATGCGTCTTCTACGGCTGTTTCTGGAGTACCCTGGACAAGTCCTTTCCAGAGAACAGATTATGAATCAGGTATGGTCTGAGAATTGGAATCCTGATGACCCCAAAACCGTAAATGTCCATATACGTCACCTCAGAGAGAAAATAGAAGAAAATCCTGCTGAGCCTGTCTACCTGAAAACGGTACGGGGTTACGGCTACCGATTTGATTTGTAGCCTTTGATGCAAGATTAAGAAATCTTAACAATTACTAAATCTAAAACTAATAGACCTTTGCTATATTTCCTTATGGGAAACCTGTAAGGTTATTCCTCCGGTAAGATTTTCCGGGATTATAAACTATAATTTGGAATGCCTTCCAGACCCAATATGATGATTCCAAAGATGAATAATAACTAAAAAGTTGCAGCTATGGTGAAAAGGAACGGAGATTAAGAATATGCGGCCGATAAGAGAGAGCCTGAAAAACAAACTCATTATAAGTTATGTGGGAATCACTTTTTTAGCCCTGGTCATGGTGGGCGGCATATTTTATGGTTTTATTCAACGCTATGCGAGCCAGAAAGAGACAGAAGTAATTCAGACTTCTGCTCAGCAGGTAGCGGCTGAACTTATAAACTTTATCAGTAGAAAGCCTGCTTTAAGCGAACTTGAGATGTTTTTCGATTCAGTTGAATCCCTGCAGGGTATAGAAATTGAATTTATGACATCTGATGGAGTCTCTTTTTTTGATTTATATGCCCGTGACAAGCTGGTTTCTCTTGATGAATCCAGGCTGTTTATAAATGGGATGTTGCAGACTCTGGGTACAGGACAGGGGGCAACGTTTGGAAACACCCTGCCTGGACGCCAGGGGTCAGGTATGATGGGAAGAAATAAAATTATTGATGACCAGACCCAAATGATAGCAACGAACATATTGCCAATAGGTATTGGTGGTACGGGGCTGTTCATTGATGGGGATAAGATAGATGGTTTTTTAGTATTGGATAGTGCATCCGGTGTACGAATGAGTATTGTGAGGCCTGCCTTAATATCATTTGGATTAGCATCTGTTATAGCATTGCTGTTATCTGGTGTTCTGGGATGGTGGATGGGAAGAAAGCTGTCAAAACCTATTATCTCTTTGAGTCGGGCTGTAAATGAGATGGGAGAGGGAAATTTATCAGCACGAGCTGTTCTTACCTCTAAAGGTTATAAGGATGAGATAGACCTTCTGGCAAGTCAGTTTAACGGGATGGCGGGTCGTCTTGAAGAGACTGTAGAAGATCTTGAAATAGAACGGGATACCCTGAAGAATTTTCTTTCTGATGCTTCGCATGAACTCCGAACTCCATTAACAGCATTGATATCATATCTGGAGTTGTTGGAAGGTCGTGCAGGAGCTGATGACGGAAGACGAACAGATTATATTTTTAAGGGAAAGCATCAGGCTGAACGTATTAAATTAATAGTTTCAAAACTGCTTGAACTTTCGAGGATGGAGAACAGGGAATCATTTGACGCGGTAAGGAGAGATTTCTCAAACTATCGGATAGACGATATAATTAAAGGCTCTCTAATATCATACTCTGGTGAAGTTGCTGAAGATTTTCCCAATATAAAGGTCATTGCAGATGAGATTTCCCTTGGAGAACTTATTTACTGTGATTACGATATAGTAACCGGCATGCTGCAGAATATTATAGGGAACAGCATTAAATTTTCTCAAATGATTCAACAAAAAATTAATGATGTCCAGATATCAATTAAAGTTGATCTGCAGAATACTAATGTATTGTTTACTATTGTTGATAATGGACCCGGGATTCTCAAGGCAGATCTGCCAAGGGTTTTTGACAGGTTCTTTCGGTCATCTTCGCAATCGATTGAAGGCAGTGGTTTAGGGCTGGCTATTGTAAAAAGCGGAGCCTCTTTACATAACGGATCGGTCAGTTTGTCTAATAAAGAGAGTTCTGATGGAGAGACGGGAACCGTTTGTAAGATTGTTTTACCTCTGCAACAAGCACAACTATAGCACTAAATATACCCCCTAAGTTAATCCCTACACCACAAATATGCATAAACCATACAAATATACGGTTATTTGAATTATTTTATGGCTTAAAATGACTAAATATACTATTATAGTCATAAGGTCATTTAAAATAAATAAGAAGAAGGGATACTTATGCCTGTTGTTTTTACCGATGAGAGAAAGGAGAGAATAATTCATTCGATTGTAGAGAATGGAATTGAATTATTTGGAATATATGGAGTAAAAAAAACTACTGTGGAAGAACTTGCTGCAAAAAGTTCTATTGCAAAAGGATCATTTTATAAATTTTTTCCATCAAAAGAACATTTACTGCTGCATTGTTTTATACGGGTTCGAGAGAGGATTGCAGAAGAATTAACAGCAGCAATTCTCCAAACCTCAGGAAGTCCTGAAGTATCTATACAAAGATTGCTGCTGGCTGCTTCGAAACTTCCTGCTGATTATCCTGTAATTAAAGAGTTCTATAATAAAGAAATTCAGGGCTTGCTTCTGCAAATAGCGAAAGAACTAAATATTGATAAAAGAGAATTTACTCCTGCTCCAAATTTTGGAACGGTTATGGCACATTGGAGATTTCAGGGATTTACCATTGATGCAAATCCGCAGGATCTTGAAAAGGCTGCTGAAGTATTTTCTTCACATGCCGCTGTTTTTGGGATTGAAGACTTTAAAAAAGGTATTGATCTGCTGGTTGAATTTTCATCTATTGGTTCTACTGGTTTTATCAGAGAAGAGTTGAGAGTCTTATAAAATATCTTTACGATATATAAATTAACTAATTGACAAAATTTTTTATTTATAATTTAATTAAAACAAAAATTAAGAGCCTGACGATGACATATCGAGAGCGGGTTATTACAGCTCTGAAACACAGAGAGCCGGATCGTGTACCTATAGATATTTGGGGATCAGCCAGTCGTATATGTAATAAATTATATTTTGAAATAGCAAAGGAACAGGGTTGGAAAGAGCTGGGGCCTTGTATAAAAGTTAGCCGTTCAGGTGACTATGTGGATGATCGGGTATCTGACCTGATAGGTAGTGATTTTAGACATATCAATTGATTGGTAAGATGGCTGATGTGATTATTCAGCTATATTCTTACTACCTTCAGGACGTAGGATCTATGATAGACTGTATTGAGTTTTCCAGCGATCATGGAATGCAGGATCGACTGTTGGTGTCTCCTGATATCTATCGTAAGTTTTTTAAAGAACCGTATACCAGAGTTTTTAGGGAAATTAAGAAAATTACTCCCAAAGCTAAAATTTTTCTACACTCTTGCGGTTCAGTACGAGCTCTAATTCCTGATTTTATTGAAATGGGTGTAGATATACTAAACTCTCTTCAACCAAAAGCGGTAGGGATGGACTCTTTTGAACTGAAAAAAGAGTTTGGAGATGAAATTGTTTTTCATGGAGGACTGGATCTTCAGGGAGGCATAACCGGAACAAAAGAGGGCACAATTAGTGAGGCTAAAAAAAGAATTGATGCTTTCGGCCCAGGTGGGGGCTTTATATTTTCTCCATCAAATCACTTTATGGAGGATGTAAGCCTTGAGAATTTTTATGCACTCTTCGAAACTGCCCGGACTTACGGGCGTTATCCGCTGGAAAATCGCCTCAAGTAATAAACAACCTCTACTGGTAATTATTTTAACCTGTCGCAATTAACCCTATTGCTAAAAAATCGATATCACAAATCTCATTAATAATAATAGCAGAGAAATATTTGGAAAAACACTTTACATATATAAAAAATATTATATAATACTTTACAAAAGAAAAAATAGTAACCAAGGTAAATGTATGAGACTGAATAGAAATATTGACAGGAGGAAGCTATGAAGCTGTCAAAAGAGAAACATAAAGAGCTCTATCTTAAGATGGTGCAGACTAGAGAGTTTGAAGAAACAGCCGCCAGACTTTTTGTTGAAGGAAAGGTACATGGCACAGCACATTTCTGTACTGGTGAAGAGGCAACAGGAATAGGAGTTTGCTCAGCTCTTGAGGTTAAAGACTACATATTGCAGACTCATAGAGGTCATAATCAGGGAATTGGAAAAAATATGGACATCAACAAAATGATGGCGGAGTTTTTGGGGAAAGAGACTGGATTTTGTAAAGGAAACGGCGGATGTATGCACATAGCTGATTTTTCTGTAGGAAGTCTTGGAGCTAACGGTATCGTGGGGGGAGGGATTCCTATTGCAACAGGTGCTGCACTGAAACAGAAATATAATAAAGAAAAGAATATTACCGTTTGTTTTTTCGGGGATGGAGCTACCAATGAGGGAGCTTTCCACGAATCACTCAATCTTGCTTCAATTTGGGATCTTCCTCTCGTTTTTGTTTGTACAAATAATCTTTACGGGATGTCCTCTCATATCAGTAAATCAATGAATATTGAAGATATTTCAATAAGAGCTTCAAGTTATGGCATTAAAGGAATCTCCCTTGATGGGAATGATGTACTTAAAATATACGAAGAGACTCTGAAAGCAAAGGAGTATGTCCTCAATAATGGTCCGATGTTGATGGTTCTTAATACCTACAGATGGATGGGGCACTCAAAAAGCGATCCTCAGGTATATAGAACCAAGGAGGAAGTTAAGGAGTGGAAGAAGAAGTGCCCGATCAAGAGGCATAAAGAATATATACTTGAAAATAAGATTATGACTGCGATGGAGCTAGAGACTCTTGAAAAGCAGGCGGTTGGGGATATTAAGAGAGCTGTTGAATTTGCAGAGAATAGCCCTGAGCCGCGAATTGAGAATATTTTCAATGATGTTTATGCTGATTAGGAGAGTGAAATGAGAGAGATAACATATGCTCAGGCAATAAAAGAGGCAATGTGTGAAGAGATGAGACGTGATAAGAATCTGATTTTCATAGGTGAAGATATAGGAATTTATGGCGGAGCCTTTGGTGTTTCAAGAGGAATGTTTGAGGAATTCGGAGAGGAGCGGATACGTGATACTCCCATTTCAGAACTTGCAATAACTGGTTGTGCCGTCGGGGCTTCAATGGCCGGGCTTAAAACAATTGTAGAGATAATGTTTAGTGATTTCATTACCTTGGCAATGGATCAACTTGTAAACCAGGCAGCCAAAAATAAATTTCAATTTGGTGGACAAGCATCTGTTCCAATGGTGTTGCGAGCACCTGGTGGGTCGGGTACCGGCGCAGCGGAACAGCACAGTCAGAGTCTTGAAGCTTGGGTTTCACATGTCCCCGGACTCAAGGTTGTTATACCTGCAACCCCGTATGATGCAAAAGGTCTATTGAAAACAGCTATCAGGGATAATAATCCGGTTGTATTTATAGAGCAGAAGCTCCTATATAGAGTAAAAGGCCCGGTTCCCGATGAAACTGAAGACTATATAATTCCTTTTGGCAAAGCCGATATTAAGCGTGTAGGTACTGATGTTACAATAGTAACCTATGGGCGAATGGTACAGAGAAGCTTGAATGTAGCAGAGAAGATGGATAAAGAGGGAGTGGATGTAGAGGTTATTGATATCAGAAGCCTTGTTCCTCTTGATAAAGAGTGTCTTATTAATTCAGCCAAGAAAACAGGAAAGGTTCTTATTGTGCATGAAGCTTGTCAGACCGGTGGTTTTGGAGGAGAGCTTGTTAGTACAATTGTTGACAGCGATGCCTTTTTTTATCTTGATGCACCCGTAAAGAGACTCGGAGGGCTTGATGTTCCTATTCCGTATAATCCCAAACTTGAAGCGCAGGTAGTTCCGACAGAAGAGAGGATAATTGCAGTGTTGAAGGAACTTTTGTAGGAGGAATCCGATGGCTGAAAGGATAATTATGCCTAAAACAGGTATGGCGATGGAGGAAGGAGTCATTATCAAGTGGCTTAAAAAAGAGGGCGATGCTGTTGAAAAAGGTGAACCAATTGCAGAAATTGAAACTGACAAGGCGGCAATGGAACTTGAATCTGATTATGGAGGAACACTTTTAAAGATTCTTTATCCGGATTTGACCACAGTTCCTGTTGTTGAAACAATTGCCTGGATAGGCGAGCAGGGAGAACAAGTTCCCCACGATTCTCTTAGAGAAGTAATAGAAGTAATAGAAGAGCCGAGTATTGACAAAAGACTTGCAGAGCATGAAATGGTTGAATCTTCCGTAACAGTAGAAGCAAACTTGGCAGTGGGGAAGGTAAAGGCAACTCCTGCAGCAAAAAGAGCTGCCGATAAGAAAAATATCAGACTTGAAAAAATTGTTCCAAGTGGAAAATTCGGTGAGGTTCGTGAGTGTGATGTACTTGCTGTTGAAGGCAGTACGATTACTCCACTTGCTGCCAGGATAGCCGCTGATAAAAATATTGATGTTACAACTCTCTCTGGTTCCGGGTTTTCAGGAAAAATCTTTAAAACCGATCTTGGTTCAGCCCCAATAGGATATCAGAAAAGTATACCTGATAATTTTGAAGATGAGCTTATCACACTTACTCGTATCCAAAAAATTACTGGCAAGAGAATGCTTCAGAGTTATACAGAAGTTCCAGCTGTTACCGAAAATACAAAGGTGGATGTTACAGAGCTTCTTAAAATAAGAAAAAATCTCAATGAATCACTCAAAGAACCTATTACTATTAATGATTTTATCCTGCTTGCAACGGCAAAGGCATTGAGAAAAAATCTCAGAATGAACTCAGTTTTTGAAGGGAATAGCATTCTATGCAAAGGTCATATTAATCTTGGCATGGCAGTTGCTGCTCCTGGTGGATTACTGGTTCCGGTAATCTGTGATGCCGATATGTACTCAATTACTGGACTTTCAGCAAAAGCGGGTGAGCTTTCAAGGAAAGGAAGGGGAGGTCACCTTCAGCTTTGCGAGATGGAGGGAGGAACTTTTACTGTTACAAATGTTGGAATGTTTGGTATTACCTCTTTTACTCCGATCATTAATCAGCCAGAGACTGGAATCCTTGGCGTTTGTACGATTGAAGATCAGCTTAAGCTGATTGACGGCGATATTGTTAACAGGAAAATTATGGGACTTAGTTTGACTTTTGATCACCGGGCTGTTGATGGAGCGGATGCGGCGATATTTATCAAATCAATCAAGGATTTACTTGAAGCCCCGGTGACAATTCTGATTTAGGAGGAGTTCTGGTGGCAAACACTGATTTTGATATCATTGTAATAGGCGGCGGTCCTGCCGGTTATATTGCTGCAATTAAGGCAGCGCAATTTGGTGCAAAGACAGCTCTTATCGAAAAAGATAAGCTTGGTGGAACCTGTCTGAATAAGGGGTGTATTCCGACCAAAAATTACCTGAAAAGCGCTGAATTTATCTATGAGATTGAAAAAGCCAAAAAACGTGGAATACTTATAAATAATCCTGGATTCGATATTAATATGCTGACCGCAGTAAAAGCCAAGAACGTTATTGTCAAGAAATTAACTGATGGTGTAGCCAGCCTTCTCAGAGGTAATAAAGTTACAGTTTACTATGGAAAAGGTGTAATAAAAGAGGCAGGAAAGGTCGAAATTGATGGGACAAAAATTATCACGGCTCCATCAATTATTCTTGCAGGCGGATCAAGAGCTTTAAGACTCCAGATTCCTGGTGTAGAAAGCTCACGGGTACTTACCAGTGATGAGATTCTCGACATCCAGGAGATTCCCAGGCGGCTTGTTGTTATTGGCGGAGGTGTTGTTGGAATCGAAATGGCGATGATTTTCAATGCTTTTGGAGCCAGTATCACGGTAGTTGAGTTTGAAAATCGAATTCTTCCACTTATGGATACTGAAATTTCAAATACAATTCTTCGATCCTGCGAGAAAAAAGGTATTGCTGTTAAAACAGGCATAAAACTTGAGAAGATTGAAGATACAAGTTCTGAACTTAGTCTTCATTTTGCTGGTGGCGAAATTTTTGCTGCAGACAAAATTCTTTTATCAACCGGTCGTCAGGCAGATCTGTCTTGTGCAGGAGATATTGGACTTACTGTTGAAAGAGGAAAGCTTATTGCAAACGACAGGATGGAGACAGTAATTCCAGGAGTCTTTTCTGTGGGAGATTTAAACGGACAGAAGATGCTTGCGCATGCGGCTTTCAGTATGGGAAAAACGGCTGCAATCAATGCTGCAGCTTTTGCCGGCTTTGAGATAGAAGAAGCTCCGGCAAGAGTGGATTTGAGATTCGTGCCTTCGATTGTATACTCGATACCTGAAGTCGGGTCAGTTGGTTTGACAGAGGTGGAAGCAAAGAAGCAGTATGATGTAGTTGTTGGTAAATTTCCTATGTCGGCAAATGGCCGTGCCCTGGCTAGTGGAGCAGCTGAAGGTTTTGTTAAGGTTGTTGCGGATAAAAAGTATGGCGAGATACTTGGTGTGCAGATTGTTGGATATGGGGCTTCAGAGATAATAAACGAAGCAGCAGCACTTATGGCCATGGAGATTACTGTGTATGAGGTGTCCGGGATTATACACGGGCATCCATCAGTATCCGAGGCTTTTATGGAAGCTGCTGCTGATTGTCTAGGGTCGTGTATGCATCTTCTACCGTCTTGAACTGAAATGCTTGTTGTTTTTTTCAAAATGGTTTAATTTGTTTTAATGGAGCTTTAGATGCAGAGAAGTTTGGATTTTCTTGTAGAAATAGCAAGGCGTTACTATGTTGATGAGTTGTCTCAACAGGAAATTGCCAAAGAGTATAATTTTTCTCGGCCGACGGTATCAAATATTCTTAAACAATGTAAAGAAGAGGGGATTGTTGAGATACGGATAAGAGACGGCTCACCCTTTTCTACCGCTCTCGGGGACCGGCTTAGAAAGAAGTTTGGACTGAAAAATGCAATTGTTATACCAACAACCGAAGATAAAAATGCAGTTTTGAGCCGTGCCGGGGCAGAAGCTGCAATCTATGCTGCCTCAGTGATTAAAGATGGAATGCGAGTCGGAATTGGCTGGGGTACATCGTTGTATCAGATGGTTCATCATATGAAGCCTCTTGAGGTTGTGGATGTAAGCGTGGTACAGCTTATGGGCGGGCTTGGTGCTAATAATCCTCAGTATGATGGGTCGGATCTCGCACGTGAGCTTTCAAAGCTGCTGAAAGCTCGGTATTATTCGTTTCAGTGTCCGGTATTGGTGAAAAGTAAAGAAGTTAAAGAGATTTTTGTCAATGAATTAGGAATAAAAGAGGCTCTTAGTCGTACTGAAAGCCTCGATATCGCTTTTGTAGGACTCAGTTCAAATGATCCGGACAAGAGTGCTCTGGTAAAATCAGGATTTCTTACGCTTGCCAAGGCTGATAGGATAATGAAAGCTGGAGCTGTTGGACATATTTGTGGGTACAGTTTTGACAGCCAGGGGAAAATGCTTGATTTGTCCATTAATCGCAGGATAATCGGGATAGAATTTAATTCACTTCTGAAAATTCCAAGCAGAGTAGGAATTGCTTGCGGCGCTGAAAAAGCGATAGCAATAAAAGCAGCATTGGAAGCGGGACTGGTAAATACACTCATTACAGATGAAGCTGCAGTACTTCGGATTTTGAGCTCATAATATACATTTAAATTATATTTTTCCGTACTACTATACTTAGATGGCATTCATGGTAGGTTAATGTTGTTGTCTTACTGCATTATTCGTCTTCTGGTATTACAAATAGCCAAGTTGCTTTGTATTAGCGAATAAATAATATATTAACGAACAAAATACAAAAAATATACAAAAGTAAAAAAATAATAAAATTAATTGACAATGGGTTTGGGGTATATTCCTTCTTGATTCTTACCATTTTATCTGTCCCCTCTTCAATGCTGTTAAAAATTCCTGCACCTGCACCGGCAATTATTGCGGCTCCCAAGACTGCTGCATCAGGTATTTCAAGAGTGCTGATTTCCATACCGTATATATCTGCCTGCATCTGGTTCCAAACTTCAGAATTAGTCGCGCCACCTAGAATTCTTACTGATGTCACTTTAATACCACTGTTTTTTATTGAGCGAATGATGTCATTCATGTCCATGGTTATGCCTTCCATAAAAGCTCTGGCCAGGCAATTCCTGTCGTGTGCAAAGGTGAGACCGGCAAGAACTCCACGGGCTTCAGGATTGAACCTGGGAGTTCCGGCACTTGCAAAATGTGGAATAAAAACTAATCCTTTTGCTTCTGCCGGGACTGATTTAACCATATCAGAAAGAATTTCATATACGTTCGCGCCGGATTTTTTTGCTTCTACAGATTCGAATTTTGCAATTTCATCCCTGAACCAGCGAAATACACCTGCTGCTGTCGGTTGATATCCTTCAAAAAGCCATTTGTTGCTACAGGGATGGCATGTGGCAAACACATTTCCTTCAGGATCTCTATACTGTACATCCGTACATACCCCGCTTGCTCCAGCTGTTTCGAGTGAAACAAACATTTCTCCCGGTCTGACTGCACCAGCCCCTGTGCAGGCACAATTCTGATCTCCTCCACCAACACAAAGTAAGGTGCCCTCTTTTAATCCGGTTTTAGCAGCCGCATCAGGTGAAACCCTGCCTGCTGGAGTCCCGGATGGTTTTGGTTCAGATAGAAGTTCAATTGGTACTTTAAAAAGCGAAGAGATTTCTTTTATCCATGATTTATTGTAGGGATCCCACATGCAGAAGTATCTGGCATCGGAATAGTCTACATAGAAATTATCTGCGCCCATTTTGTGCAGGATATAATCTTGAAGTTGTGCTATTTTTAAAACCGGTTTTTTGTACAAACTCTTTTTCACCAAGAGCTCTGTTTATTTCTCCAACTTCTTTTACAGGTCTATTGTCCATCCATGAAATCATAGGTCTGATCAGGTTTCCAGATGCGTCAAGGAAAATAGTGCAGCTTCTTTGTGCCGAAAATGCAACCGAATAAATTTCTGATGAATCAATACCCGATTTTACTACAGCATCTTTAATTGCAGCCATTGCAGAATCTATCACCAGGGTCAAATCCTGTTCAACCCAGAGCGGTTTGGGGTAACTGCAGGGGTATTCATAGTATCCGCTTGCAAAAAGTTTTCCTTCAAGATTGAAAATTCCTGCTTTTGAGCCAGTGGTTCCAATATCGACACCCATCAAATATTTTTTATGCATGTAGTTCTCCTATAAAAAGTCAATTTATAATTGTCGTTAGGAAAATATAAAGTAATGTTTAATAATGACTATATAGAAACAATCATTACATCAATCCCGGCTTCGATGGCTTTTTTTACATCCTCCGGCGGGGCATTTTCGTCAGTTATAATGATATCTATTTTTGAGGAATCTATCAGTCCTATTTTCGTTATGGCTTTTTCTGCTATAATCTTTTTTTGGTTCACAAAATCTGGATGGAGATCTGATAGACCCTCATTTAAAGTAAATCCTGCAGCGCCGAAAAAAGCTTTTGAGAGGTTCCATTTTGACATGAAATCCATTGAAGGAATCCCGGTTGTTGAATAAGATTCTCTTTTGAAAAGACCATTTAGGACGTAAATATCCAGAGTTCCGGTAACTGCCAACCAGTAAGTAACAGCTATACTTGGAGTAACAACAGTCACATCCTTATGATCTTTCATGTAAAGGCGCATTTCTGAAGCGGTAGTACCGCCATCTATGAAGATCACTTCGCCATTGTTTATCAATTTTGCAGCAGCTTTACCAATAGCTTGTTTGGCAGCAAAGTTTTTCTCTTCCCGGACTTCGAATGGGAGAGTAGCCAATTCATCTTGTTCCCTGACAGAAATGGCGCCGCCGTGTGTTCTGATTATAGCTCCCTTTTCTTCGAGGAGAGTCAGATCATTACGGATGGTAACAATAGACATATTAAATTTTTCACAGAGTTCTGATACGGTTACTTTTTGTTTTTCTTTAATCAATAAGGCAATCCGGGTTTATCTATCTTCAATTTTAAGTGCGTTTCTTTTTCCCATAACAATAAAATATAATGAAATTATAGATTCGTCAACATACAAATAATTTGTTGTTCAATAAAAAGTATATACAGCGAAAACCCACTATAGTTGGTATTTTAGAGATAGCTAAGTTATTTTAGTATGAGGGAAAATGGGGATATGCTGAACATAATAGTCCACTGATTCTTTAAGAACGACGCTGCGGAATAGTGTCATTATACCCAGATAGCCCTGTTTAATAAGAATTTCAGTAGAATCAGTAGGATTAAATGTTTCAACACGGCTTCGAATATGACTGGATCCGGTAATCGCTCATGACAGAGCACCCTATAAACAGTATACTGAGGCTATAATAAGAAGCAGCAGTACATTAAGATTAAGGTTTATAGGTAAGGTGAGGGGCTTTTCATGAAAGAATTAAACAATAATCAGCCAATTCAGAAACTAACTCCTGAAACAGTTAATCGGATAAATAGAAGCCCGCTTCTTAATATAGATACCTTTATTATTCCCTCTCCCTATATTAAGGACGCAGGAATTGTACCCGACTATGAACACAGCTATTATTGGGGAGAAGAGGGTGAGATTCTGGGATATATTCAGGTATATTCAGATATTGAGAAAACTAATTTTCATATCTATAAAATTGTTACCAGTCCTTTCGGCAGAGGGAGAGGGATAGGAACTACGTTTATAGAGCACCTTGCAGCGAATATACCCCCTGAATCAACCGTTTATCTCTATCTTTGGGAAAAACAACCGGATACTCTGGAGTACTTTAAAAGCAAAGGATTTGCGCTTGGCGAAACAATTGTTTATAGAAACCTAATCTATTATCATCTCTCTGCAACACCTATGGATCTTCTCAAACCCTTTGGAGTAGAACAGACGCGAACTGATGCAAAGAATGATGATATTGGTAAAGCACGGCATGATGCACGTAAAACTATCAGGTTTCTCTCCCACATGGTTGATTCCCTCTCAAATGCAAACTCCGGGAAAATTATTGAAGATATCAACAGGGAGACCACAACACTCCTGAATATTCTGAACAGATTTCGGGATACTATCGACAGGATCCACGAAGTGAATCTCAGGGATCTTATTCTTGAACGGATAATACCGTATGTAGAAGCTTCCTCAGTCGCTTGCAGACTCCATTTTAGTTTGGATTCAGATACCTCTGTAGTCCTTGGCTACTACATAAATTTTAGTAGGGCATTAGTTAATATTGTTTCGAATTCACTTGATGCAATTCGGGAAAAGGGTGAAAAAGGGGTTCTGCATATTGATTTACGCGATAAGAATGATCAGGTAGTACTAAGGATCAAAGATAATGGAATAGGTATGTCAGAGGATATGCTCAAGCCGGGATCCGACGGTATTCCTGCATTTGTAGGAAAATCAACCAAAGGCAAACGGGCGGGGGAAGGTTTTGGCTCGATGCAAATCTATTCAGCTTTTGGCAAGGAAAATATAGATATTAAGAGCTCTCCTGGAAACGGAGCTGTCTGGACCATCAATTTTGACCGTCCACCCAAAGGGGCAAGTGAAAAACTCTATGCACAGCTTGAACGCCGGTATTATGAGTTTCAAAATTTGATTGAAGTAAATAAGATTACAAAACATACTCCCAGAAATACGGTAATAGCATATATCTGGCAGATCAGGAAAATGGAACTATTTATTTTTGATCTAATCCTGCAGTTTAGTAAAGATCATAATATACGAACAATCTACCGAATAATCCTCTCCTATCTGAGGGGGAAGATGGATGAAGAGGCGTTGGATAAGGAGATAGAATCATTTCGAGGTGACCAAACACGAATTCAGCTATGGCTCTTTAAAA
Organism: uncultured Spirochaetales bacterium; assembly: GCA_964567895.1. Classification (GTDB taxonomy): domain Bacteria; phylum Spirochaetota; class Spirochaetia; order JABMQR01; family JABMQR01; genus JABMQR01. The sequence continues at coordinate 17,798 of CAZMOX010000031.1, forward strand.
CAGCCTGTGAAATGAAAGGGCGTACGGAGATGCTGAATGAATTAGTGACCCTGCGCAAATACCGAGGCCCGTTATTCAGAAGTTACGGGCAGGCAATAGATAAGATCATTATCTTCACTATAAATCCGGAAACCGGGAATTTCCTTGCTACCGATAGAAAATTAGCCGAACACCTGGATTTTGCTCCCTATCTCGGGGAAGATAAAGAGGTGCTTCTTCGAGGGGAATTTGTAGGTGACTTGAATAATCATCAACAGGCAATAACTCTTGGTGTCTGGAGTATTTTATCAGAAGATGATTTATATAAAAAACTCCTTTTGATACAGAAAGGAGCGGTAAGGATGATGGAGATGGGGGTACACAAGAAGAAGAAACTCTCTTTTTATCAAACTACCTATGTTCATTTTCACCTGGATATAGATTCTGATATTGCAACTACGTTTGGTGAAATTGCACATATGAAAGAAGAGAATCTCAAGAAGTTTACCAGAGCTGCAGATACAGATATGGATGGTTTTCTCATGATACAGGACTAGTACTGAGTACTAGGAGCCTATATTTCATACCCATGTTCAAAAGGTCTGAATAGGTACGGGGTGGTAAAGGTTGAGTCAACGGCCAACGGAACATGATGCTTTTTCCTCAGGCATCCTTAAAAATCCATGTTGACAGGTATCTTTCACCTGTATCCGGGAGAATTACTACTATTCGTTTTCCTGAGAAGGGCTCCCTTTTTGCAATCCTGTATGCAGCTGCTACAGCGGCACCTGATGATATTCCCACAAACAGACCCTCTGTCCGTGCCAGCTGTCTGGTCATTCCCGCAGCATCTACTGATGATATCGCTAAAATTTCATCAAAAAGTTTGGTATTTAGTACACCTGGGATAAATCCGGCTCCAATCCCCTGAATTTTATGTGGTCCGGGATTGTTCCCGGAGAGAACGGCTGATTCTTCCGGTTCCACGGCAATAATTTTAATTCCGGGAATTTCTTGTTTCAGGACCTCGCCTGTTCCTGTTATAGTTCCGCCTGTTCCAATACCTGAAACAAAATAATCAATCTGGCCCTCGGTATCATGCAGAATTTCTTTTGCGGTGGTTCTTCGGTGAGTTTCAGGATTTGCAGGATTTAGAAACTGCTGCGGCATAAAACTACCGGGATTTTCCCGAACAATCTCCTCAGCCTTTTCAATAGCAGCTTTCATTCCACCATCGGCAGCAGTCAGGACAACTTCAGCTCCGAGTGCTTTTAATAGATTTCTTCTCTCAATACTGAGCGATTCAGGCATCGTTAGTATAAGACGATACCCGCGGGATGCTGATATAAAAGCCAATCCAATTCCTGTATTTCCACTGGTGGGCTCAACAATAAGGCTTCCCGCAGAAATTTTTCCTTCCCGCTCCGCAGCCTCAAGCATCCCCAGAGCTATTCTGTCTTTAACACTGGAGAGTGGATTGAAATATTCCAGTTTTCCGATTATTTCATTACCCGTCTCTTCTGAGAGTTTTCCCAATCTCAAGAGTGGAGTATTTCCTACTAAATCTGTTATTGATTGTGCAATATGCATAATATCTCCTCATCCCAGAAAGTTAGATATTGAAATCTAATACATCTGAGGCATTGTCTTTTTCAATTATATCCTGAAGGGTATATGAACGTAGAACTTTTTCCATAGCCTGATACATTTCTGACCAGACTGATCGTGTAGCACACTCCTTGATTAGATCACAGCTTCCGGTATCAATACAGGGTACAGGTGTCATATGTCCTTCAAGAGCATTTGCTATTTCCAGAATTGTTATAAGCTTAGGGCTTCTTGTCAGCTGATATCCGCCATGTGCACCACGAAGAGTACGGATAAATCCGGCAGCTTTTAAGGTTATGAGAATATTTTCCAAATAGGAATCCGGAATTTTCTGTCCTGCTACAATTTCCTTTCTTTTTATGGGTTTTTGGCCATATGATTTTGCAATTTCCAGGATGGCGCGTGTTCCATATCTACTTTTCGTTGAGAGTCGCATATTCCCTCCAAATTAATTATTCGGCATTTTCTATAGTTCATCAACAAAGTGAACAATGTGAACATTAAGTTATTTTCACGTAAAAGTCAAGAAATCATTGAGATATCTTTCATTTTTCATTTATAATACAATCTATTAAATGGGTGAAACAGCATCATTAATCTGAATAAAAGGAATACCACTGTGAAAATTGTTTGTCTGGATCTTGAAGGAGTTCTTGTTCCTGAAATATGGATTAATGTATCCCAAAAAACCGGTATTAAGGAACTCTCTTTAACAACACGTGATATTTCAGATTACGATATACTTATGAAAAAACGCATTGGGATTCTCAAGGAGCATGGACTTAATCTTGGTGATATTCAGAAGGTAATAGCTGCAATGGAACCGCTTGAAGGATCCTTGGAGTTTCTCGAGTCGCTCTGGCACAGAACCCAGGTAATAATTCTTTCTGATACTTTTGAGGAGTTTGCCAAGCCGCTCATGAGAAAATTAAGCTGGCCGACGCTGTTCTGCAATCATCTTGTTTGCGATGGAAAAGGAAACATTGTTGATTACAAGCTGAGACAGCAGGATGGGAAGAAGATGGCAGTACAAGCCCTTCAGTCAATAGGAATGAGTGTTTTTGCAGCAGGGGATTCTTATAATGACCTCACGATGATCCAAAAAGCTGACAAAGGAGCACTGTTTTGTGCCCCGAACTCAATCAGGATAGACAACCCTGATCTTGCTGCAGTAGATACCTATCAGGATTTATTGGATGTGGTTGATTCTTTTCTTTTCTGAATTTTTGTAATAATCAGATTAACTCAAGCAAAAGGCCCTCAACGGAGTCTGCAAAATCAAGCGATGGATGAAGATTGACTACTATTGCATCTTCGGGTTCTTCAAGAATTTGAAACTCCCGGGTTAATAACTCCGGGGGAAAAAAATGACCGGATCTTTTCTCTCTCTGCTGTTGTATGGTCTCAAGATTTCCTTTGAGATAAATGAACAGCGGTGGAGTATCCAGATGAGATCCTAATAATTGCCGATCACTCTCTTTTAAAGCAGGACATGCAAGAACTACACCATCCCCTTTGGCATAGTTAACCAGTTTTTTCCCAAGAGTATTGGTGATTTCATGCATTTCCTCTTCAGTTGGATGGCGCCCAAAACTAATTCTTCTCATCTGTTCAGGGGTGTAAAAATCATCAATATCAATGAACGGCAGATCAAATCTTTCTGCCAGAATACGCCCATATGTACTCTTTCCACAACCTGAAACACCCATTACAATTAGAATTAGAATTAGATTCATGCCGGACTCCTTTTTTTATAACATTCTCATTATACTCCTTCAAAACGCTGTGGGAAAGACTAATGCGATGTTTTATTCTCCTCAATTTCCTAAAATCATGTCATACTAAACGAGGAACCTGCCGGACTTAAGATCATATAAAATGGGGTGTGTATGAAAACTATAAAAATATTGTTATTTATTTTGGTAATTTTTCTGACAGCTGTGGGGTGTCAAAAAACACTCTACTCAGTTGCTGTTCGTATTGAGGGAGGGGGACGGATAGAATTTCCATTTGATCAGGGCATGGTTGAGGAAGGTACTCTGATATCTTTTACTGCATTGCCGGATGACAGATGGAAGTTTAGCGGCTGGAAAGGCTCAGTTTCAGGTACAGAAAGTAATATTGCGGTGAAAGTAATGGACAATCTTACTTTTACTGCTGAATTCGAGAAAAAAACGGTAGATATTTCAGTATCAATTTCAGGTGGTGGAAGTCTGGTTACTCCTGATCTCAGTAAAATAATTTTTGTAGATGATGTATTGATTTTGGAGGTTGCTCCGGATTTCGGCTGGGAATTCAGTCGATGGGAAGGGGATCTTGTTTCTGAGGAAAACCCGATAACCATAACTGCGGAGAGTTCTCTGGATATTACGGCTGAGTTTGTGCGGGGAAAGGCAACTTTGCAGCTTTCTGTTGATGGAGATGGTAAAATAGTTTCAAGCAGTGGTTCTGATACTGAGCTCTATATTGGTGATATTATTCAGGTTTTTGCAGATGCCGATACTGACTGGAGTTTTTCTCACTGGGAAGGCGATGCTGCAGGGAATGTTGCAGGCGATACTGCAGGGAATACTAACCCAGTTGCTGTGGAGATAACAACCGATGTTATATTGAAAGCAGTATTTGAAAAGAACTTTGATATTTCATGGCGTATGTCTGTTGGGGATGAGATACTATCCAGTGCGGCAGTAGGTAGTGACGGAACGGTCTATATTGGCAGCGAGAACGGCAGATTAACAGCTTTAACCTCCGAAGGAAGAAGGAAATGGATATTCCATGCTGAAGCCGGAATAAAATCCAGTCCTGCGGTTGGCGAAGATGGGACGGTATATGTAGGAAGCCGAGATAAGAATTT